>CAXAYM010000405.1:0-2175 GCA_963973175.1 uncultured Arenimonas sp. | reverse complement strand
CGATCCAGCGCGAGAACCAGACCCTGGCCTCGATCACCTTCCAGAACTACTTCCGCATGTACGGGAAGCTGGGCGGCATGACCGGCACGGCCGACACCGAGGCCTACGAGTTCCAGACCATCTACGGCCTGGAAGTCGCCGTCATCCCGACCCACCGGCCGATGGTGCGCAAGGACCATCCGGACCTGGTCTACCTGGCCCGTCCGGCCAAGTTCAACGCCGTGGTCGAGGACATCAAGGATTGTTACAGCCGGGGCCAGCCCGTGCTGGTCGGCACCACGTCCATCGAGACCTCCGAACTGCTGGCCAACCAGCTCAAGCAGGCGGGCATCCCGCACGAAGTGCTCAACGCCAAGCAGCACGAGCGCGAGGCGCAGATCGTCGCCAATGCCGGCCGCCCGAAGGCGGTGACCATCGCCACCAACATGGCCGGCCGCGGTACCGACATCGTGCTGGGCGGTTCGCTCGACGCCGAGCTGGCCGCGCTGGGCGACGACGCCAGCGAGATGGACAAGGCCCGGGTCAAGTCCGAATGGCAGAAGCGCCATGACGAAGTGAAGGCCCTGGGTGGCCTGCACATCATCGGCACCGAGCGCCATGAAAGCCGCCGCATCGACAACCAGCTGCGCGGCCGCTCCGGCCGCCAGGGCGACCCGGGTTCGTCCCGTTTCTACCTGTCGCTGGAAGACAACCTGATGCGCATCTTCGCGGCCGACTGGGTGCAGAAGGCCATGCGCGGCATGGGCATGAAGGAGGACGACGTCATCGAGTCGGGCCTCGTCACCAAGCAGATCCAGAACGCCCAGCGCAAGGTCGAGGCGCACAACTTCGACATCCGAAAGAACCTGCTCGACTTCGACGACGTCGCCAACGACCAGCGCAAGGTCGTCTACCAGCAGCGCAACGAGCTGCTGGAAGCCGACTCGGTGAACGATTCCATCGTCGCCATCCGCGAGGACGTGCTGACCGGGGTCGTGCGTCGTTATGTGCCAGCCGAGTCGGTGGACGAGCAGTGGGACCTGCCGGGCCTGGAGCGCGCGCTGGCCGACGAATTCGGCATTGCCGTCGACCTGCAGGGGCCGGCGACCAGCGAAGAGGCGATCGACGACGAGCGCATCCTGGCGCTGGCCCTGGAAGCCGGCGAGAAGATCTTCGCCGACAAGGAGGCCCAGCTGGGCGGCGAAATGATGCGCCACCTGGAAAAGCACCTGATGCTCAACGTGCTCGACCAGAACTGGAAGGAACACCTGGCGCGCATGGACTACCTGCGCCAGGGCATCCACCTGCGCGGCTACGCCCAGAAACAGCCCAAGCAGGAATACAAGCGCGAGAGCTTCGAGCTGTTCACCGAGATGCTGGACAAGGTGAAGCAGGAAGTCGTGTCGCTGCTGGCCCGCGTGCGCATCCGCAGCGAGGAGGAAGTCGCCGCGCTGGAGGCCGCCGAACGCCAGCGCGCCGCCGCCCAGGCCAACAAGATGCAGTTCCAGCACCCGGAGACGGGCGGCTACGGCACCGAGGACGAGGCCGAGCAGGCCCAGGCCATGGCCGCCGAAGGCCACGGCGTGCTTGCGCCCGCCACCCGCGACGGCCCCAAGGTCGGCCGCAACGATCCCTGCCCCTGCGGCAGCGGCAAGAAGTACAAGCAGTGCCACGGGAAGCTGGACTGATCCCGGCGCATGCCCGGCGACCGACCTAAACCGGTACACGTGGTCGCGGCCGTCCTCAGGGACGCCCGCGGCCGCATCCTGCTGGCCCGGCGCACCGCCGGGCGCGACCTGGCCGGCGCCTGGGAATTCCCGGGCGGCAAGGTCGAGCCGGGCGAAAGCCCGCGCGAGGCGCTCGACCGCGAACTGCACGAGGAGCTGGGCATCCGGGTCCTGGACGCGGTGCCGCTGGTGGCCGTGCCCCAGGCCTACCCGGAAAAGCGCATCCTGCTGGACGTCTACACGGTCGATTCCTACGAAGGCACGCCGCGCGGGCGCGAGCGCCAGGCCCTGGCCTGGTCACCGCTGGAGAAACTGCACGGCTATCCGATGCCACCGGCCGACCGGCCGGTGGTCTCGGTGCTGACGCGCCCGCCGCGCTACCTGATCAGCCCCGAGTCGCTGGAGCCGGCTGCCTGGCTGCACCAGCTGGACAAGGCGCTGGCCGCCGGCGCCCGCCGGGGGCAGCTCC
>CAXAYM010000404.1:0-2177 GCA_963973175.1 uncultured Arenimonas sp. | reverse complement strand
CCTGGTCCTCGAGCCCAGCGCCGACCTGCGCGAACGCCAGCTCGAACGCCTGCGCGATGCGCTGCCTTCGCGCCTGGCCGACCGCGTGCACTGGCTCGACGGCCCGCCGGAAAAGACCTGGCGCGGCGTCCTGTTCGCCAATGAGGTCATCGACGCCCTGCCGACCCCGCGCTTCGCGATCCGCGACGGCGAAGTGTTCGAGGAACACGTGGCCCTGGACGCCGAACGCCGGCTCACCCGCGTCGACCAGCCGGCCGACGCCCTGCTGCACGCCGCGGTGCGCCACGTCGAACGCGACCTCGGTGCGCCGTTCGCGGACGGCTACCGGTCGGAGCTGCTGCCGCAGCTGCCGTACTGGATCCAGGCCGTCGGCGGCCTGCTGCACGCGGGCGCGATGCTGTTCATCGACTACGGCTACCCGCGCCGCGAGTACTACCTGCCCGAACGCGACGACGGCACCCTGGTCTGCCACCGCCAGCACCACGCCCACGGCGATCCCTTCGACCTGCCGGGGCTGACCGACATCACCGCCTTCGTGGATTTCACCGCCCTGGCCGAGGCCGGCGTCGGCGCGGGCTTCGACCTGGCGGGCTACTGCGCGCAGTCGAGCTTCCTGATCAACAGCGGCCTGCCCGAACGGCTCGCCGTCATCGAGGCGATCGACGACCCGGTGGCGCGGCTGGCGCGGACCAACGAGATCAAGCGCCTGACCCTGCCCGGTGAAATGGGCGAACGTTTCCAGGCCATGGCCTTCCAGCGCGGCGTCGACATCCGGCCGCTGTTCGCGCGCGGCGACCTCAGCCGGAGGCTCTGATGCTCCGGGCGTTTCGTTATCCCGGTTTGTGGCTCGGGGTCTGGGTGCTGGGCTGGGTCCTGTGCATCCTGCTGTCGCTGATGCCGGCGGTGGACCTGCCCGGACCGGCGCACTCGGACAAGCTCGGCCACTTCCTGGCCTATTTCGTGCTCACCGCCTGGGCCGTCTGGACCTTCCGCAGCCGGCGCGCGCACCTGCTGGCGGCCCTGTCGCTGCTGGCGCTGGGCGTGGCGATGGAGTTCGCCCAAGCCAACCTGACCAAGGTGCGTTTTGGCGACGTGCGCGACGCCCTCGCGAACACGCTGGGCGTGGCGGTCGGGCTGTCGCTGACGTTCACGCCGCTCCAGTTCCTGCTCGAGCGTGCCGACCGAAAGCTGTTCCGCCAAAAACCCCTGTAGGAGCGCCTTCAGGCGCGAATCTTTTGCCTTTGCCTCTGGCAAAGAAGAACTTCGCGCCTGAAGGCGCTCCTACAGCGTCGTCGCGTCCCGGGCGGCGCGGATGGCTTCGATGCGCGCCTTGCGCAGCCAGTCGCCGACGGCGGGGCCGCTCAGGCCCTTGGCCACCGCGTGCCCGGCCGACACCGACGTGGCGGCGGCGTGCAGGGCCACCAGCAGCCGCGCCGACGGATAATCCGCCTCTTCCCGGCCCAGCCGCCCGCGGGAATCGGCTTCGCACACCAGCGCCAGCTGGCGCACGCGTTCGGGTTTGCGGAAGGCGTCGCAGCGCGAGAGCAGTTCGTGCACGGTGTCCGGGCGCAGCTCGGCCAGGCGATGCACGTTCAGGTGCTCGCGGCAGCAGATCTCGGCGACCGCGGCGTATTCGGAAGGAAGCTTGTAGCGTGCGCAGACCTCGCGCAGCGGCCGCACGCCGGAATGCTCATGGCCGATGTGCCTGGGCAGCTTGTCCTTCGGCGTCAGGGCCTTGCCCAGGTCGTGCACCAGCGCGCAGAAGCCGACCAGCGCGTCGCCCGGCGCCAGCCGCGCTGCCATGTCCATCACCATCTGCACGTGCACGCCGGTATCCACTTCCGGGTGGTATTCCGGGCGCTGCGGCACGCCGTAAAGCGCATCGACTTCCGGCAGCAGCTTGCCCAGCGCGCCGCACTCGCGCAGCAGGGCGATGGCCGCGGAGGGGCGGGGCATCTCCAGCGCCTTCTTGAGCTCCTGCCAGACGCGCTCGGGCACCAGGTGGTCGACTTCGCCGGCGGCGACCATGTCGCGCATCAGCGCCAGGGTCTCCGGCGCCACCGTGAAACCCAGTGGCGCGAACCGCGCCAGGAACCGCGCCGCGCGCAGGATGCGCACCGGGGCCTCGGCGAAGGCGGGCGAGACATGGCGCAGCACCCGCGCCTCGACGTCGGCCG
>CAXAYM010000403.1:0-2180 GCA_963973175.1 uncultured Arenimonas sp. | reverse complement strand
AATCTGGCGAACGACCGCGGCGCCGCGCGGTGGGACGAGCCGCCGCAGGCCACCGCCAGCAGGGCGGCCAGCAGCCCGACCGGCAGGATTTTCGCGTGCTTGCTCATTGTCTCGGGCGCGTGCGCCCCGGGGCCTCGGTTCGGTCTGGCGAGCCGAACTTAGGCTAAGGTGCCGGCTCCTGGCAACCAAATGGACCCCCGTGACCTCCTGGATCGACCGCCCCGACGACCTGTCCGACCGCCTAGCCCGCTGGGCGGGCCAGCCCCTGGTGGCGCTGGACACCGAGTTCATCCGCGAACGCACCTACTGCCCGCAGCTGGCCCTGGTGCAGCTGGCCGTGCCCGGCGAGATCCTGCTGGTCGACCCGCTGGTGCCGGGCATGGATGCGGCGCTGCGGCCGCTGCTGGTCGATCCGGCGATGACCAAGGTGATGCACAGCGCCAGCGAGGACCTGCAGGCCCTGCAGCGTGGCTGCGCCGCCCTGCCCGCGCCCCTGTTCGACACCCAGGTGGCGGCGGCGATGTGCGGCCTGGGCGCGGGCCTGGGCTACCAGAAGCTGGTGGAGCAGGTGACCGGCGTGCAGCTGGCCAAGGGCGAGACCCGTTCGGACTGGCTGCGCCGCCCCCTGAGCGACTCGCAGAAGGAATACGCCGCCGACGACGTGCGCCACGTGCATGCCCTTCATGCCTGGCTGGACCGCGAACTGGCCGAACGCGGCCGCCACGCCTGGCTCCGCCAGGATGCCGAACGGGCCCTTCGCAACGCCGCCGATGAATCGGACGATCCCTGGCCGCACCTGTCGATGCGCAGCGCCCAGGGCCTGGATGCCGAAGCCCAGGCCCGCTTGGTGCGGCTGCTTCGCTGGCGCGACGTGCAGGCGCGCCGCAGCGACAAACCCAAGTCCTGGGTGCTCGACAACGAACTGGCCGTGGCCCTGTCCCGACGCCCGCCACGCAGCCTGTCCGAGTTCCACGCCACGCTCGACCGCCATCCTAAGGCGCCTCGCAAGGCCCGCGGCGAACTCTGGGAGGTGCTTTCGGCGCCGCTCGAAGCCGGTGAACTCGACCTGCCCCTGGCCGTGGGCGACAGCCTGGACAAGGCCCGCATCAAGGCCATGCAGCAGGCGGTGGCCACCGTGGCCGCGGCGCACGACATCCCCGAAGGCCTGCTGTGCGCCCGCAAGCACCTCGAGGCCCTGCTTTCCGGCCGCGGCTGGCCCGAGGCCCTGGAAGGCTGGCGCCGGGACCTGCTTGAACCGGCGTTCAATCCGCTGCTCGCCGACGGCTAGCCTTCGCCGCCACATTTACCTATAATTCGCCGGCCTTCCGTGGGGGGGTAGCTCAGCTGGGAGAGCGCGTCGTTCGCAATGACGAGGTCGTGGGTTCGATCCCCATCCTCTCCACCACGCACCATGAAAGGGCCGGACCCCAAGTCCGGCCCTTTCTTTTTGCCCGCCATCCCCTCCGCCCGTTGGCCCCGGCCCGGTCGCCCGTGAGACAATCGCGGGGTTAAGCCGCTGGCCCGCCCCGGCGGGCCGCATGGCCCCGTAGCTCAGCTGGATAGAGCATCCCCCTCCTAAGGGGAAGGTCACACGTTCGAATCGTGTCGGGGTCGCCATTCCCAAGGCCGCACCGCGGCCCCAGTACCTGGAGCAAGCAATGACCCATGCAGTCCTCAGCGCCCTCGGCCTTTCCGGCCAGGAATCCGGCACCTACCTCGGCAACGGCGAATGGTCGCAGACCCGCGATGCCGGCGTCATCGAGCCGGTGAACCCGGGCAATGGCGAGGTGCTGGGCAAGGTGTATGCCTCCTCGCAGGCCGACTACGACACCATCCTCGAGCGCGCCCAGGCCGCGTTCAAGGTCTGGCGCAGCACCCCGGCCCCGCGCCGCGGCGAAGCGATCCGCCTGTGCGCCGACGCGCTGCGCACGCACAAGGACGCGCTCGGTTCCCTGGTCGCGCTGGAAATGGGCAAGTCCAAGCCCGAGGGCGACGGCGAAGTCCAGGAAATGATCGACATCGGCGAATTCGCCGTCGGCCTGTCGCGCCAGCTCTATGGCCTGACCATGCACTCCGAGCGCCCCGGCCACCGCATGTACGAGCAGTACCACCCGCTGGGCATCGTCGGCATCATTTCGGCCTTCAACTTCCCCGTGGCCGTGTGGGCCTGGAATGCCTTC
>CAXAYM010000402.1:0-2188 GCA_963973175.1 uncultured Arenimonas sp. | reverse complement strand
CTGCCGGCCCGCGGCCGCCTGGAGGCCGGCGTGGACTGGCTCGAACGCCGGCGCGCCGCGGTGTTGTCGGCCACGGTGGCGCTGGTGGTCGGGGTCTGGGCGTTTTTCCAGCTGGGCCTGCCGTGGATGGCGCGGGAAGTCGCGCCGCTGGTCCCGGCGCCGATCGAGAATGCCATCTCCAAGCAGGGCCTGGCCCTGCTTGATGGCCGCCTGCTTGAGCCCACCCGCCTGCCGGCCGCGCGCCGGGAGTCGCTGCAGATCCAGTTCCGCGACATGACCCGCCTCCTGCCGCGCGGCGATGGACTGCGCCTGGATTTCCGCCACGCGCCGGGCCTGGGCCCGAACGCCTTCGTACTGCCCAACGGCCAGGTGGTGATGACCGACCAGCTGGTCACGCTGGCCGGCGACGACGAAGAGCTGCTGGCGGTCCTGGCCCATGAAGCCGGCCACCACGAACACCGCCACGGTCTGCGCCGGGCGCTGGAGAAGTCGGCGATGCTGGTGGTGGTGGGTTTCCTGTTCGGCGACGTGTCGGGCACCGGCGCGCTGTCGGTGTCACTGCCGGTCCTGCTGGTGGAACAGGGCTTCTCGCGCGGCCACGAACGCGAAGCCGATGGGTTCGCCTTCGAATTGCTGGCCGACCAGGGTTATTCGCCGGAGGCCTTCGCCCGGATCATGGGCCGTATGTCGGGCGACGGCAAAATCGATCGCGACCTCGGGCCGGTGGGTTACCTCACCTCGCATCCGCCCAGCGGCGAGCGCATGGACGCCGCGCGCGCGGCGGCGAACAAGCACCAGGCCGCCAAAGAAAACGGGCGGGCCCCGAAGGACCCGCCCGCCACGGAACCAAGGTCGGGCGATTAGAGCGCCTTTTCAAGCTCCGGCACGATCTGGAACAGGTCGCCGACCAGGCCGATGTCGGCGATCTCGAAGATCGGTGCTTCCGGGTCCTTGTTGATGGCAACGATCGTGCCCGCGTCCTTGATGCCGGTCAGGTGCTGGATCGCGCCCGAGATGCCGATGGCGATGTACAGGTCGGGCGCGATGATCTTGCCGGTCTGGCCGACCTGCAGTTCATTGGGCACGTAGCCGGCGTCGACCGCGGCGCGCGAGGCGCCGACGGCGGCGCCCATCTTGTCGGCCAGCGAATAGATGATCTTGAACGCGTCCGGCGAACCCATCGCGCGGCCGCCGGAGATCACCTTGGCGGCACCCTGCAGGTCGGGGCGGTCGGACTTGCCCTGCTTGAGTTCAACAAAACGCGTGTGCTCGGGCAGCTTGGCATCCACCGAAGCCGCCTCGACGCTGGCGCTGCCGCCTTCGCCGGCCTGCGGCCAGGACGCGGTGCGCACCGTGGCCACCACGGTCATCGAGGACGGCGCCTCGACGGTGATGATGGCGTTGCCGGCGTAGATCGGCCGCTTGAACACATGCGAGGACTCGACCGCCATGATGTCCGACACCTGGGCCACGCCCAGCAGGGCCGCGACGCAGGGCATCAGGTCCTTGCCGAAGGTGGTGGAGGGGCCGAAGACGTGCGAATACCCCTCGGCCAGCTTCGCGAGCTGGGGCGCCAGGACCTGGGCGATCGGGTGCGCGTTGGCGGCGTTGGCCACCGCCAGCACCTTGGCGACGCCGTCGATCTTCGCCGCTTCGGCGGCGACCGCATCGGGCGCGTCGGACAGCACGGCGACGTGGATCTCGGCGCCGTCGATCGCCTGGGCGCAGCTGACGCAGCGCGCGGTCGAGGCATTGAGCTTGCCGTCGAGGTGTTCGGCAACAATCAGGATCTTGCTCATTCTTGGGTCTCCTTAGGCCAGGCCCTTGGCCTTGAGGGCCGAGACCAGCTCGGCGACGTCCTTCACCATCACGCCCTTGCTGCGCTTGGGCGGCGGCGCGTAGGCGGTGGTCTTGAGGTGGTTGCCATCCTCGACGCCAAGGTCGGCGAAGTTGATGGTTTCCATGGGCTTGGATTTGGCCTTCATGATGTCGGGCAGCTTGATGAAGCGGGGCTCGTTCAGGCGCAGGTCGGTGGTGATCACCGCCGGCAGCTGCACTTCCAGGGTTTCCAGGCCGGCATCGACCTCGCGCATCACCACGGCGCTGCCTTCGCTGGCGTCCACCTTGCCGGCGAACGTCGCCTGCGGGCGGCCCCAGAGGGTGGCCAGCATCTGGCCGGTCTGGTTGG
>CAXAYM010000401.1:0-2232 GCA_963973175.1 uncultured Arenimonas sp. | reverse complement strand
GCGGGGCCGCGGCCGCACGGCGGAAGGCGAAGCTGCGGTCGTAATAACCGCCGCCCATGCCCAGGCGGTTGCCGGCGCGGTCGAAGCCGACCAGCGGCACCAGCACCACGGACATGGCGTCGGGCGCCAGGGTGGAGGCCGGTTCGACCTCGGGCTCGGGGATGCCGAAGCGGTTGTTCACCAGCGGATCGCCGGCGCGCCAGGGGGCGAAGCGCAGGTGCCCGCCTTCCTGCAGCACCGGCAGGCACCAGACCTGGTCCGGGGCCAGCCGCAGCTGCACCGCATGCAGCGGCAGTTCGCCACCCACGGCCCAGTAGCCGGCGACATAACCGGGCTGGCGCAGGGAGGGCTGGTCCGCGAGGTGACGGGCAACCGCATCGGCGGCGGCGAGGCGCTCGCCCGGGGGCAGCGCGGCGCGCCTGGCCTGCAGCTGCCTGCGAAGTTCGGGGCGCGTCGAATTCAAAAGATAGCCTCCACCATGCCGATGCGTGCGAAACGACCTTGATCCCTGGGATCAAGTGGGTACCCGGACCATCGCTTCAGGCTTTCCGCAACAGGGCGGACATGCACACCACTTTGGGCCAGATTCCCGGGTCGTGTTTATGGGACAAGGCGAATGTTAGGCACGCTGTCGGACACGGCAGAGGACTGGGCGCAATTATAGGCCCGGCTTCGCCGGAAAGCGTGAACGTCAGCGTGCGGCGTCGAACAGGCCGTCGAGCTTCCGGTTGAGTTCGCCCAGGGTCTGGTTCAGGGCCTGGTCGCGCTGCTCGGACTGGCCGCGCAGCTGCAGCAGTTCGTGGGCCAGGTTCAGCGCCGCCAGCACGGCGACGCGGTCGATCGCGGCCATGCGGTTGCCCCCGCGGATTTCCCGCATCCGGGCATCCAGCAGGTGGGCCGCGGCGGTCAGCCCCTCGCGTTCACCCGGCTCCACGCCCACGGTGTACTCGCGGTCGAGGATCTTGACGTTGACCGGTTCGCTCACGCGTTGTGCTCCAGCGACTTCAGGCGCGCGATCATGGCCTCGACCCGGGACCGGGCCTGTTCGTTCTTGTTGAGCAGGGCGGCGCGTTCGGACACCAGCTGCTCCTGGCCCTGGCGCAGGCTGCGGTTTTCGTCCAGCAGGCGCCGGTGCTGTTCGGCCAGGCGCTCGAAGCGTTCGGCAAGGGCCTGGAGCTGGGCGATCGGGTCGTTGGCGCTCATCGCGGACATCTTGGGCGGGCCTCGGGACGGGGTCAATATGGCGCCGGGATCGCGGCCACGGTGCCGGGCTGCCAGCTGCGGATGAAGGCCAGGCAGCGGTGCGAGTCCAGCGGCGGCGACAGCCAGAAGCCCTGGATCTCGTCGCAGCCCTGTTCACGCAGGTAGCTCAGCTGCTGTTCGCTTTCCACGCCTTCCGCGATCACATTCAGGCCCAGGGAATGGCCCATCGTGATGACCGTGGCGGTGATCGCCTCGTCGTCCGGGTCCTTGGTCAGGTCGCCGATGAATTCCTTGTCGATCTTGAGCGTGTCGATCGGCAGGCGCTTGAGGTAGACCAGCGACGAATAGCCGGTGCCGAAGTCGTCGATCGCCAGGGTGATGCCCAGCTTGCGCAGCTCGTTGAGCACGTGGGTCGTCTGCTCGGCGTTCTGCATCACCATCGACTCGGTGACTTCCAGCTCGATGCGGTTCGCCGGTACGCCGAGGTCCTGGATCAGGTTTCGCAGCTGCTCGGGCAGGTTGCCGCGCAGCAGCTGCAGCACCGAGACGTTGACGCCGATCGAAATCTCGTTCAGGCCATGCGCGCGCCAGCGCTTGAGCGTCTGCAGGGCCTCATGCAGCACCCAGTCGCCGATCTGCAGGATCAGGCCCGACTCTTCGGCCAGCGGCACGAACACCGTGGGCGGGATTTCGCCCAGCTCGGCGCTGTGCCAGCGAAGCAGCGATTCGACGCCGGTGATGCGGCCGTCGGCCAGGGCCATGCGCGGCTGGTAGACCAGCCGGAACTCGCCGCGGTCGAGCGCCTTGCGCAGGGAGGCCAGCACGGTGGCGCGCCGGCGCGACTCGGCGTCCATGGTTTCGTTGTAGATCTGGTAGGTGTTCCGGCCCTCGGCCTTGGCCTGGTACATGGCCGTGTCGGCGAACTTGAGCAGGTCGGTCGGCACCAGCGCGTGGTCGGGGTAGAGGCTGATGCCCAGCGACGGGGTGATCGACACGTCGTGGCGCTCGTCCACCTCCAGCGGCATCGTG
>CAXAYM010000400.1:0-2236 GCA_963973175.1 uncultured Arenimonas sp. | reverse complement strand
GGACGTGCCGGCCACGTCGGAGGACGCCCGATGAGCCTCTCCCGTACCCTGGCGCTGATCGGCGCCCCGACCGACATCGGCGCCGGCCATCGCGGCGCCGTCATGGGTCCCGAGGCCCTGCGCGTGGCCGGCCTCGGTGAAGCCCTGCGCGAGCGTGGCCTGGAAGTGATCGACACCGGCAACCTTGCCGGCCCCGCCAACCCCTGGCTGCCGCCCACCGACGGTTACCGCCACCTCGAGCAGGTGGTCGAGTGGAACCGCCTGGTGATGGAGGCCGTGCGGGCCCAGCTGGGCGAGGGGCGGCTGCCCGTGCTGCTGGGCGGCGACCACTGCCTGGGACTGGGCAGCATCAAGGCGGTGGCCCGCCACTGCAAGGACACCGGCAAGAAGCTGCGCGTGCTCTGGCTCGACGCCCACGCCGACTTCAACACCAGCGACGTCACGCCCTCGGGCAACGTGCACGGCATGCCCGTGGCCTGCCTGTGCGGCGTGGGTCCCAAGGCCCTGACCCACCTTGGCGGCGACTCCCCGGCGATCGACCCGAGCGTGCTGCGCCAGATCGGCATCCGCTCGGTGGACCAGGGTGAAAAGCGCCTGGTGAAGGAATATGGCGTCGACATCTACGACATGCGCTACATCGACGAGATCGGCATGAAGCGGGTGATGGAAGAAGCGCTGGAAGGCATCGACGACCAGACCCACGTGCATGTCAGCTTCGACGTTGATTTCCTTGATCCCTCGATCGCGCCGGGCGTGGGCACCACCGTGCCGGGTGGCCCGAACTACCGCGAGGCGCAGCTGGTGATGGAAATGATCGCCGACACCGGCCGCCTGGGCTCGCTGGACATCATGGAGCTCAACCCGGCCTACGACGACCACAACCGGACCGGCAAGCTGGCGGTGGACCTGGTCGAAAGCCTGTTCGGCAAGTCCACCCTGATGCGGGACTGAACCGCGGCGTGAATCCTCCGTGAAACATGCGCCGGGAGTGATTGACAGGTTCCCGGCGAGGTCTAGACTCAGCGGGCAACCCACCCACAGGAGAGACCCATGACCCGTACCCGTCTGATGCTGGCGGCCATGCTCGCCGCCTTCGCGCTTTCCGCCTGCAACACCGTCGAAGGTTTTGGCAAGGATGTCTCCAAGGCCGGCGACGAGCTGGAAGAAGCGGCGGAAGAAGCCAAGAACTGATCAACGGCGTTCGCGCCTGATCGACACGAAGAGGCCGGGCAGCCATGCCCGGCCTTTTCTTTTGCACCCGGGCGCTCAGGGGTCCGGTACGAAGCCGATCGGGAACGCCTGCGGAGGGTCGTTCCGGTGTGGCCACCGGCGCGGCAGTACGCCGCGGGCGACCAGGGCTTCGCTGCCGTCGTAATACAGCGCCAGCGTCTGCGCCGGCCACCGGCTCGCGCGCTCGAAGTGGGTGGTGGTGGCCGAATCCCAGCGACGTTCGCCGTGGCCGGTGCCCACCTGTTGCCGGGCCAGGCCCTCGTCCATGCGGCTGGCCTCCGCGGACGCCGCGGCGGCGTCGCGGGCGCGGCCCGGGGTGCCCGGTGCGCGGGATTCCTCGCGCGCGATCGGGGCCGGAGACGAGGGGTAGACGGGCGCCTGGCGCTCGCGGAACACCGCCACCCCGATCACGCCGACGTTGCCGGGCCGGCCGGTGCGTGCGGCGTAACTGTCGGGCAGGGCGGTGAAATGAAATTGCGCGATTTCCGACAGGTTCTTGCGCCAGCCGCGAACCTCAAGCCGCTGCCAGGGACCCAGCACGTAGCCGGACTGGCCGGTGCCGGCGGTTTCGCCGCTGATGGCGTTCACGCCGTCCACCGACACCACCGCGAGCAGGCGTTCTCCGGTCGTGTTGTGCAAGACGAGGCTGTAGCGATGGCCGGGCTGGCCCTCGATGTAGTGGCGGCCGCGGTGCGGATGCCAGGGCAGGGCGTGGCCCTGGTCCAGGTCCATCACCTGCAGGTCGACCAAGGGGGCCTGGCGGGCGCAGGCAGGCGGACTGGCCAGCGTGGCCAGGGCGAGCAGCAGGGCGGTCAGGGTTTTCATGGCGGTCTCCGGCGTGGGGTATGCAAACCAACGTTCCACCGGCGGGAACGGGGTTGGGCCGGGCGACGCGGTAAACTCGCGGGGTTCCTTCGTGCGATGAATCCATGACCGTCACCCGCGTACTCACCGGCATCACCACCTCCGGCACCCCGCATCTGGGCAACTACGCCGGCGCCATCCG
>CAXAYM010000399.1:0-2247 GCA_963973175.1 uncultured Arenimonas sp. | reverse complement strand
AGATCGCGTCGGCCCGGGCCAGCAGCTCGGCGTATTCGCGCTTCACTTCGCCCAGGATGCGCACGCCCAGGCCGGGGCCCGGGAAGGGATGCCGGTAGACCATCTCGCGCGGCAGGCCGAGTTCGACGCCGATGCGCCGCACCTCGTCCTTGAAGAGCTCGCGCAGGGGTTCGACCAGGCCCAGCTTCATGTGCTCGGGCAGGCCGCCGACGTTGTGGTGGCTCTTGATGACATGCGCCTTGCCGGTCTTGGAGCCGGCCGACTCGATGACGTCCGGATAAATCGTGCCCTGGGCCAGCCAGCGCACGTCGTCGAGCTTGCCGGCTTCTTCATCGAAGATCTCGATGAACAGGCGGCCGATGATCTTGCGCTTGGCCTCCGGGTCGGCGACGCCGGCGAGCGCATTGAAATAGCGGTCGGCCGCGTTGACGCGGATGACCTTGACGCCCATGTGCTCGGCGAACATCGCCATCACCTGGTCGCCTTCCTGCCAGCGCAGCAGGCCGGTGTCGACGAATACGCAGGTCAGCTTGTCGCCGATCGCCTTGTGCAGCAGCGCCGCGACCACCGAGGAGTCGACGCCGCCGGACAGGCCCAGCAGCACCGTGCCCTCGCCCACCTGCTCGCGCACGCGCTGGATCTGGTCCTCGATGATGTTGGCCGCGGTCCACAGCGTGCGGCAGCCGCAGATGTCCACCGCGAAACGACGCAGCATCTGCTGGCCCGACTTGGTGTGGGTGACTTCCGGATGGAACTGCACGCCGTACCAGCGGCGCGCATTGTCGGCCATCGCGATGATCGGCACCGACTCGGTGCGGCCCACCACCTCGAACCCCGGCGGCACCTGGGTGACGCGGTCGCCGTGGCTCATCCACACGTCCAGGCGCGGCGGGCTGCCGGCATGGTCCTTGAGATCGTCGAACAGGTCGCAGGGCGCCGTCACCTCGACCTCGGCGTAGCCGAACTCGCGGTGGTGGCCGGCCTCGACCTTGCCACCATGCTGCGCGGCCAGGGTCTGCATGCCGTAGCAGATGCCCAGGATCGGCACGCCGGCGTCGAAGACTTCCTGCGGCGCACGCGGCGATTCCGGGCCACCGGACAGGATGATGCCGCGGGCGCCGTAGGCCGCGATCTCGGCCGGGTCGTGGTCCCAGGCCCAGATCTCGCAATAGACGCCGAGTTCGCGGACGCGGCGGGCGATGAGCTGGGTGTACTGCGCCCCGAAATCGAGGATCAGGATCTTGTCGCTATGGATGTCGGTCATGGGTGGCCTTAGCCCATCCGGTAGTTCGGCGGCTCTTTGGTGATGGTCACGTCGTGCACGTGCGCCTCGCGGGTGCCGGCGTTGGTGACCCGGACGAACTTGGGCTTGGTGCGCATTTCCTCGATCGTGGCGCAGCCGACGTAACCCATCGACGAACGCAGGCCGCCGGCCAGCTGGTGCACGATGTTGCGCACCGGGCCGCGGTAGGGGACGCGCCCTTCGATGCCTTCGGGCACCAGTTTGTCGGCGTCCGAGGCGTCCTGGAAATAGCGGTCCTTGCTGCCCATCTCCATCGCGCCCAGCGAGCCCATGCCGCGGTAGCTCTTGTAGCTGCGGCCCTGGAAAAGCTCGACCTCGCCCGGCGCCTCTTCGGTGCCGGCGAACAGGCCGCCGATCATGATGACGCTGGCGCCGGCCACCAGGGCCTTGGCGATGTCGCCCGAGAAGCGGATGCCACCGTCGGCGATCAGCGGGATGCGGCCCTTGAGCGCGTCGGCGACCATGCCCACGGCGGTGATCTGCGGCACGCCGACGCCGGCGACGATGCGCGTGGTGCAGATCGAGCCCGGGCCCACGCCGACCTTGACCGCGTCGGCGCCGGCGTCCATCAGCGCCAGCGCGGCATCGCCGGTGACGATGTTGCCGCCGATCACCTGCAGCTTCGGATAGGTCTTCTTGACCCAGGCGACGCGCTCGATCACGCCCTGGCTGTGACCGTGGGCGGTATCGACCACGACCACGTCGACGCCGGCGGCCGCCAGCGCCTCGATGCGGGCTTCGGTGTCGCCGCCCACGCCCACCGCGGCGCCGGCCAGCAGCTGCTCGTCGGCGTCCTTGGCGGCATTGGGGTTGTCGCGGGCCTTCTGGATGTCCTTGACGGTGATCAGTCCCTTGAGCGCGAACTGGTCATCCACCACCAGCACCTTTTCGATGCGGTGCCGGTGCATCAGCTCGAGCACCTCGTCGTCGCTGGCGCCTTCATG
>CAXAYM010000398.1:0-2248 GCA_963973175.1 uncultured Arenimonas sp. | reverse complement strand
GGGGCCGTCAGCGATGACGAGATGGTCTATCTGGAGCGCGTGGCGGAGTTGTTCGGCTTCTCCGAGCTTGTCTTCCGTCGCCTGAAGGCCACCCATATGGGTCTGGCCGCCGACGACCCCTATGCGGTGCTGGGCGCCCCCCACGACGCCAGCGACGATCAGCTGCGGGCGGCCAGGAAGATCGCCCTGATCGAGAGCCACCCCGACCGCGCCCGGTCGCGCGGCCTGCCGCAGGAATTCATCGAAGTCGCCGAGGCCAAGGCCAAGGCGATCAATGCGGCCTTTGAGTCCGCCATGCGCGAGCGGCGGGACCTGGCCCTGGTCGGCGCCGCTTAAAGCGTCATCCTGTCGCCCCCTTCCTGGCTGAGGTTGACGCCGCGAAGCGCAGGGCGAACACTGGTTTTAAGGCCCAAGAGAGAGGCGATCCGAGGAGACCATGGAGCAGCAAGACCCCCGGGGCGGCAAGCCCGCTCTCCGTAGCCTCACAGCCATCGGCGGCGCGATCGCGGCCGCCGTGGCGGTCGTGGTTGGCGTGGTCCTGGCCTTCGTGTTCGCCGCCACAGTGGTCGTGGTCGGCCTGATGCTCAGCCTGCTGGTCGGCCTGGCCGCCTTTGCGGTGCGAGCCAGCCGCATGGGCCGTCGCAAGGACAAGGGCGGCGCTGACGACGGTGTCATCGAGGCGCAGCATCTGGGCGGCCATCACTGGGTCGCCTACGGGTGGAACGAGCGGGCCTGATCCGCACAGGCCTTGCCCCGCGCCGGGCCCGCCTCTACCGTCGATTCAAACAATCGTTGGGAGAGCGAGCTTATGATCGGCGTGGTGGCGACCCTCAAGGTCCAGGACGGCAAGGGCGATGAATTCGAAGCGGTCTTCAAGGACCTCATGGCCCAGGTGAAGGCCAATGAGCCGGGTTGCCTGGTCTACCAGCTCACCAAGAGCCGGGCGGAGCCCGGGACCTACAAGGTGCTGGAAATCTACGCCAATGAAGACGCCCTGAAGGCCCACGGCCAGACCGAGTACTTCAAGGCCGCCGGCCCCAAGATGGGCCCCTGCCTCGCGGGTCGTCCCGAGATCGAGATGCTCGACGCCGTCCAGTAGGTCCGGTCGAACGTTCGCAGAGCCCGGGTCGCCAGTGCGGCCCGGGCTTTCGCATGTCTGAAGTCCCGCTGGCCGCCGCGCTGTGGGGGCGCTGACAGAATTTCTAGCGTGACGCCGGCCCTGGATATTCCCTAGGGTCCAGGTCGAACGCCCGTTTGAATGGAGTCTCCATGGCCGCCCTCGACGCCCTTTTCCGCCCCTTCAGCTTCAAGGGTCTGCATCTCAAGAACCGGATCGTCATGGCGCCCATGACCCGGTCCTTTTCCCCCGACGGGGTGGCGACCGAGGAGGTGGCCCAATACTACCGCCGTCGGGCCGAGGCCGATGTGGGCCTGATCATTTCGGAAGGCACCGGCGTCAATCGGCCGGCCTCGGTCAATGACAAGAACGTCCCGCGCTTTCACGGCGAGAAGGAACTGGCCGCCTGGAAACGGGTGATCGACTCCGTCCACGAGGTGGGCGGCAAGATGGCCCCTCAGCTGTGGCACGTGGGCGCGGTGCGCACCCGCGACCCGGAATGGACCCCGCCCGGCCCCTATGACAGCCCGTCAGGCCTGTCGCGTCCGGGCAAGGAATTCGGCAAGGGCATGACCGACGAGGAGGTGGCCGACGCCATCGCCGCCTTCGCCCAGGCCGCCGCCGACGCCAAGGCGCTGGGCTTCGACGCCGTCGAGCTGCACGGCGCCCATGGCTATCTGATCGACCAGTTCTTCTGGGACGGCACCAATGTCCGCGAGGACGCCTATGGGTCCAAGGACCTGCCCGGCCGCGCCCGCTTCGCCGCCGACATCCTGCGCGCCGTTCGCCAGGCGGTGGGCCCTGACTATCCGGTGATCATCCGGATCAGCCAGTGGAAGCAGCAGGACTATGAGGTGAAGATGGCCGCCGATCCCAAGGCGATGGAGGCCTGGCTGGGCGCCCTGACCGCGGCTGGCGCCGACATGTTGCATTGCTCGCAGCGGCGCTTCTGGGAGCCGGAATTCGAAGGCTCGGACCTGAACTTCGCCGGCTGGGCCAAGAAGCTGACCGGCGTGCCGACCATCACCGTCGGCTCGGTGGGCCTGTCGGGCGAATTCATCGCCGCCTTCGCCGGCGAGGGCTCGCAGCCGGCTTCGCTGGACAAGCTGCTCGACCGGCTGGAGCGGGACG
>CAXAYM010000397.1:0-2252 GCA_963973175.1 uncultured Arenimonas sp. | reverse complement strand
CCGGGATCGCCGCGCGACCCACGGCGATCCCGGTGACGATCAGCCTTGGCGTGGTGGCCCGCCGTATCCAGGGCGGCGAACTTTCACGGGCGCCCGAGCGCCTGCTCGCCGCCGCCGACGATGCGCTCTACCGGGCCAAGCGCAACGGCCGCAACCGGGTGGAAGTGGCGCCGGGCTGAGTGCGCATCTGGCGGGCGCCGGGACGCGGCTGCGTAAAAGGGACATCCACGACCTGGAGTCCGGAACATGCGCACCTCCGCCTGGCTGATCACTGGCCTTGTCCCGCTGCAATGCCTGCTGCTGGCTTGTTCTTCGCCCGCGGATGCGACGGCCGACCCGTTGCTGGTTCCCCCGGCCGTGGTGCCGTCGTTGGACGGGAACGCCGGGACAGACGACACCGACATGCTGGTCGGCGAGTGGGCGGTGGATCCGGCCTTGTGCACCGAAAGCCGCATCACGTTCACGTCCGACGGACGACACGAGGCCCTGATGGGCGAGGGCGGGGAGTGGAGGGTGCTGGCCTCGGGCGAGTACGAACACAGCGGTGACGAGCTCCGTATCAGCTTCGAAGGCGTCGTCCAGCATCGCGAGATACTGTCGGTGGACGCCGACCGGCTGGTACTGCGTCACGAGGACGAGGCCCTGGCCAGGGCCAGCGGGAGCCACGAGGCCATGTTCCACCGCTGTAAGCCCCGCGACGGCGCCGGAACGGCCTGACCGGCGCGTCCGAACCAGCTATGCTTGGCCGGCCACGAGCCGGCCACACCCCCTGCACGACGGGATTCCCCAGCGGGACCCGCAGGTTTCGTCCTGCGGGACATCGTGGCGTCCGCCTTGCCAACCTCATGCCCGGGCCGCCGCATGCTGCTGATGATCGACAACTACGACAGCTTCACCTACAACATCGTCCAGTACCTGGGCGAGCTGGGCCAGGATGTGAAGGTGGTGCGCAACGACGAGCTGACGGTCGGGCAGATCGCGGCGCTGGCGCCTGCACACATCGTCATTTCCCCCGGACCGTGCACGCCCAACGAAGCCGGCGTGTCGCTGGAAGTGCTGGAGAAGCTTTCCGGCACCGTGCCCATCCTCGGCGTCTGCCTGGGCCACCAGAGCCTGGGCCAGGCCTTCGGCGGCAAGGTGGTGCGGGCGCGCACGATCATGCACGGCAAGACCTCGCCGATCCGCCACAAGGGCGTGGGCGTATTCGCCGGCCTGCCGGATCCCTTCGAGGCCACGCGCTACCATTCGCTGGTGGTGGAGAAGGACTCGCTGCCCGATTGCCTCGAGATCACGGCCTGGACCGAAAACGCCGACGGTTCGATGGACGAGATCATGGGCCTGCGGCACAGGACGCTGCCGGTGGAAGGCGTGCAGTTCCATCCTGAATCGATACTCACGCAGCACGGGCACGACATGCTGCGTAATTTCCTTCAAGGGAACCGCGCCTGAAGGCGCTCCTACAGAGAACAGCAATGCCGATCAAGCCGCAGGATGCGCTCCAGCGCATCATCGAGAACCGCGAGATCTTCCACGACGAGATGGTGGACCTGATGCGCCAGGTAATGCGCGGCGAAGTCTCGCCCGTGCTCACCGCCGCCATCCTGTCGGGCCTGCGCGTGAAGAAGGAAACCGTCGGCGAGATCGCCGGCGCGGCGCGGGTCATGCGGGAGTTCTCGGCCAAGGTGACCGTGCCCGACGCCCACAACTTCGTCGACATCGTCGGCACCGGCGGCGACGGGGCCCACACCTTCAACATCTCCACCGCCACCATGTTCGTCGTCGCCGCGGCCGGCGCCAAGGTGGCCAAGCACGGCAACCGCAGCGTCTCGTCCAAGTCCGGCAGCGCCGACGTGCTCGAGGCCCTGGGCGCGGTGATCGAACTGCAGCCCGACCAGGTCTCGGCCTGCATCGCCGAGACCGGCATGGGCTTCATGTTCGCGCCCATCCACCATCCGGCGATGAAAAACGTGGCGCCCGTGCGCAGGGAAATGGGCGTGCGCACCCTGTTCAATATCCTGGGCCCGCTGACCAACCCGGCCGACGCGCCGAACATCCTGATGGGCGTGTTCCACCCGGACCTGGTCGGCATCCAGGTGCGCGTGCTGCAGCGCTTGGGCGCCAAGCGCGCGATGGTGGTCTGGGGCCGCGACGGCATGGATGAAATCTCGCTCGGCGGCGCCACGATGGTCGGCGAACTGCGCGGCAACGAAGTGGTGGAGTACGAAATCCACCCCGAAGACTTCGGCATCCCG
>CAXAYM010000396.1:0-2257 GCA_963973175.1 uncultured Arenimonas sp. | reverse complement strand
CGGGCTGGCCACCGTCGCCGCCGCCGGACTGGCCGCCGTCGCCGCCGCCGGACTGGCCGTCGTCGTTGCCACCCTGGCCACCACCGCCACCCTGGCCGCCACCACCGCCGGCGTCGCCGGAAGCCGCTTTTTCAGCCGGGGCGCGCTCGGGGGCCGGTGCCGGTGCAGGCGCAGGCGCCGGTGCCGGGGAATCGGCGGCCGGGGCGTCGTTGTTGGGGGTCGCGGCGCGCGATTTACGCGGGCGCTTCTCGGCGCTGGCGCCGGAGTCGGTTTCGTTTTCGGACACAGGATTCACTTCGCGAACGCGAGTGGGGGAAGAAAGGGGGTCTGGCGAGACATCGGCGCCCGGGGCGCCCGAATGACCTTCAAACTAACACCGCCGGGGGCGGCGCGACAAGCGCCCGGCCCCCGCGGGGCCCCGGAAGACCGGGGCTGGGCGCCTCAAAGCGCCTTGTCGACGAACTGCGCGAGCTGGGCCTTGCCCACCGCGCCGACCTGGGTGGCGTGCACCTTGCCGTCCTTGAACAGCATCAGGGTCGGGATGCCGCGGACCGCGTACTGGCGCGGGACCTGCGGGTTGTGGTCGATGTTGAGCTTCACCACCTTGACCTTGCCGGCGTACGTGTCGGCCAGCTCATCCACCATCGGGCCGATCATCTTGCAGGGGCCACACCACTCGGCCCAGAAATCCACCAGCACCGGGGTATCGGACTGGAGCACCTGGGCCTCGAAGTCGGCGTCACCCACATGAAGCACCTGGTCGCTCATGCGTCAAACTCCTGATTTACTTGAAGGTAGCGGCCCGGTCGGGCCTGCCGTTGGGTTAAACTGGGGCGCTTCGAACGTTAATTCAACCGCCATCGGCGGCCCCGGGTCCGGGCCAGTTTGCGACCCCCCGGGCAGGCCGCGCAAGCGCAGAGACGCGCAACCAGAGACCTACATGTCCGACAAACCACTGACTGATATCGCTTTTTCCAGTTTCGAGCTGCACCCTGACCTCCAGGCTGGCCTCGAATCCGCCGGTTTCACCCGCTGCACCCCCATCCAGGCCCTGACCCTGCCGATCGCCCTTCGCGGCGGTGACGTGGCCGGCCAGGCCCAGACCGGCACCGGCAAGACCCTGGCCTTCCTGGTCGCGCTGATCAACCGGCTGCTGACCCGCCCGGCGCTGGCCGACCGCAAGCCCGAGGACCCGCGCGCACTCATCCTCGCCCCGACCCGCGAGCTGGCCATCCAGATCCACAAGGACGCCGTGAAGTTCGGCTCCGACCTGGGCCTGCGCTTCGCCCTGGTCTACGGCGGCGTCGACTACGACAAGCAGCGCGAACTCCTGCAGCAGGGCGTGGACGTCATCATCGCCACCCCCGGCCGCCTGATCGACTATGTCAAGCAGCACAAGGTCGTGTCCCTGCACGCCTGCGAGGTCTGCGTGCTCGACGAAGCCGACCGCATGTTCGACCTGGGCTTCATCAAGGACATCCGCTTCCTGCTGCGGCGCATGCCGATCCGCACCGAACGCCAGACCCTGCTGTTCAGCGCCACGCTCAGCCATCGCGTGCTGGAGCTGGCCTACGAACACATGAACGAGCCGGAGAAGCTGGTCGTCGAGACCGAGACGATCACCGCCGCCCGGGTGCGCCAGCGCGTCTACCTGCCGGCCGACGAGGAAAAGATCCCGCTGCTGATCGGCCTGCTGACCCGCAGCGAGGGCCAGCGCACGATGGTCTTCGTCAACACCAAGGTCTGGGTCGAGCGCGTGGCCAAGGCCCTCGAGCGCGCCGGCTTCCGCGTCGGCGTGCTGTCGGGCGACGTGCCGCAGAAGAAGCGCGAAACCCTGCTGGCCCGCTTCCAGAAGGGACAGCTGGACCTGCTGGTCGCCACCGACGTCGCCGCCCGCGGCCTGCACATCGACGGTGTGTCGCACGTCTACAACTACGACCTGCCCTTCGATGCCGAGGACTACGTGCACCGCATCGGCCGCACCGCGCGCCTGGGTGCCGAAGGCGACGCGATCAGCTTCGCCTGCGAGCGTTACGCGATGTCGCTGCCGGACATCGAGGCCTACATCGAACAGAAGCTGCCGGTCGAGCAGGTCACCCCCGAGCTGCTGGTGCCGATGCCGCGCACGCCGCGTCCGGCCGACGGCGAAGAGGCCGGCGAAACCGAAAGCGTCAGCGCCATCTACCGTGAGGTCCGCGAGGCCAAGGCGGCCGAGGACGAGCGTCGGGGTGGCAGCCGTTCCGGCAGCCGCGGCGGT
>CAXAYM010000395.1:0-2257 GCA_963973175.1 uncultured Arenimonas sp. | reverse complement strand
CTGGCCGGCGTGCTGATCCTCGGCGAAGCCTTCACCGGCAACCAGGCCATCGGCTTCGGCTGCATCTGGATCGCCCTGGCCATCTACGCCGCCGATGGCTGGCGCCGCGCCCGTCGCCAGCCCGCCCGGGCCGCGCAGGAACACTGCGCCGAGGAAGTGCCCGTCGGGGACGGCGCTGCGCCGCCGCGGGAAGCTTCGCCCCTGGACGTGGACCAGGGTGCGGCTACACCCGCGCCTTCGAAAAGGTGATCAGGATGACGCCGGCGAGGATGACCGCCATGGCGCCGAGGGCGTGCACGCTGAAGCGTTCACCCAGCAGCAGTGCGCCCAGCAGCACCGCGATCGGTGGATTGACGTAGGCGTAGCTGGTCGCCAGCGCCGGGCGTACGTGGTGCAGCAGCCAAACGTAGGCGCTGAAGCCGATGATCGAACCGAAGGCCGCCAGGTAACCCACGGCCATCGTCGCGCGCAGCGGTGGCACCTCGGTCAGGCGTTCACCCAGCCCGAGCCCCAGCAGCCCCATCGCGACGCCGCCGCACAGCATCTGCGCGGCCGTGCTCATGAAGGGCGCCGGCAGGTCGCGGCCGCGGCTCCAGACCGAGCCCCAGGCCCAGGCGATCGGCGCCAGGATCAGCGCGACCATGCCCGGCACGCTGCCGCGCAGCTGGCTGCCGGCATTGAGCCAGATGACGCCGATGAAACCGATCGCCAGGCCCAGCCATTCGCCGCGACTGGGGTGCTGCTTGCGCAGCACGCCGAACAATGCCGCCCACAGCGGCATCGAAGCCACGGCGATCGCGGCCAGGCCCGAGGACACCGACTGTTCGGCGAAGTTCACCATGCCATTGCCGAGCAGCATCATGAACAGGCCCATGACCGCGGCGTTGCGCCACTGCGCGCGCGTCGGCGCGGCGTGGCCGCGCCAGCGCAGGAAGGCGTAGAACACCAGGCTGGCGGCGATGAACCGGAGGCTGCCCATCAGGAAGGGCGGGTAACCTTCCAGGCCGACGCGGATCGCCAGGTAGGTCGAGCCCCAGACCAGATAGACCGAGGCAAGCGCCAGCCCGACCGCGAACGCGGACGGCGGCGCGGCGGAGGGCGCGCTCATGCCTGTCGGCGCTCCCCCGGTTCCTGCCTGGGCGCTTCGGCATCCAGCAGCGCCTGCTTGCGCGGCAGGCCCCAGCGGTAGCCGCCAAGGCTGCCATCGCCGCGGATGACGCGATGGCAGGGGACCAGCACCGCCACCCGGTTGCCGGCGCAGGCGCGTGCGACGGCACGGGCGCCGCGCGGCATGCCCAGCGAACCGGCCAGTTCGGCATAGCTGCGGGTTTCACCGGCGGGGATGCGCATCAGGGCTTCCCAGACCCGCTGCTGGAAGGCGGTGCCGACAAGCTCCACCGGCACGCTGCCCCTGCCGCAGGCCAGGGCCTGGGCGACGGCCTGCACGCGGGGCGCCAGGAACTGGTCGCGGCCGGCGTCCACCCGGCGCAGCGTGGCACGCGGGAACTCGGCCTGCAGCTCCTCGGCGAGGGTCCGCGCGTCGTCGCCCAGCAATACCGCGCAGACACCGCGTTCGGTCACCGCCACCAGGGCCTGGCCCAGCGCGGTGTCCACCATCGACCAGCGGATCTCCAGGCCTTCGCCGCCGCGCCGGTAGGCCTGCGGGGCCATGCCCAGCCGGGCAGCGCCATTTTCATAGACGCGGCTGGGCGAACCATAGCCGGCGTCGTAAAGCGCGCGGGTCACGTCGTGGCCCGCGCGCAGTCCCTGCTTGAGACCGGCCAGGCGGCGCTGGGCCCGGTACTGCGCGGGACTGAGTCCGAATTGCTGGCGGAAGCGGCGCTGCAGGTAGGTGGCGCTCAGGCCGACCGCGCCGGCCAGTTCGGCCAGGCCCAGGTCGGCATCGTCGAGCAGGCGGCGGGCCTGCTCAAGGCGGGGGTCGGGGGCGGGGGCTCGGTTGTCCATGCAGGCAAGGCTAGCCGGCACCCGGGGGGCCGGCTATCCGGTTCTTGCACCCGGGTTCATTCGGCCCAGATCGTCGGCTTGCGCGATCCCGGCAGCACCTGGGCGGTGAGCTGGCCGTCGGCCGACAGCAGGTCCAGGGCGTCGGCCAGGATCGCGGCCGATTCGCGCAGCAGCGGGTCGGGCCGGTTCTTGGCGGCTTCTTCCTCGGCGGCCTGCTCGGCGACGCTGCGCTCGTTGTAGGACAGGCCGTCGTCCACCAGCGCGGCGTCCTCGTCCACGTCCAGGCCGGCGG
>CAXAYM010000394.1:0-2258 GCA_963973175.1 uncultured Arenimonas sp. | reverse complement strand
GGTCACCGCGGATCAGGCCGGGGAAACCATAGACGAAGTCCAGCAGGCGCAGCACGTCGGTGCGCTGCAGGCCGCAGGCCCAGTCGGCGTATTCCTGCAGCCGCCCGGCGGCGTAGATGCCGCCGACCAGCGATCCCATCGAAGAACCGGCGATGCCGGCGACACGATAGCCGCGCGCCTCGATCGCCTGGATGACACCGACATGCGCGATGCCGCGGGCACCCCCCGCCCCCAGCACCAGGGCGACGCGCTTGCCTGGCGCCGGACCCGTCGGCGTCTCAGCGCTCATAGGCCGACAGCGCCAGCTGCAGCATCGTGCGCGCCTGCGCCCTCAGCGCCGGCGGCTCGACCACCTCGGCGTCGGCGCCATAACGCATGACGTCCATCAGCAGCTCCTTGGCGTTGCTGTAGGGCAGCTTCAGCTCGTAGCGGCCGTCGGGCAGGAAGCGGCCTTCCTGCTTGGAATGCCAGTGTTCGTCGGCCACCCAGCGCGCGGCCTTGGGCGAGAACACGAGGGTGGCCATGCCCTTGGGCGCGCCGGAAAAAATGCCGTAGCTCGAGGCCAGGTGCTGGTTGAGCTCCTCGTCCGGGATGTCGCGCGCGGCCGGATCGAGCAGGCGCGCGTGCTGCACGCGGTCGACGGAGAAGCTGCGCAGGCCCTCGCGATCGTGGTCCCAGGCGTCGAGGTACCAGTTGTCCTTGTAATGGGTGAGCCGCTGCGGCGAGACCTTGCGGTGCGTGCGTTCGTTGGTGGACCGGGCCAGGTAGTCGAATTCCAGCTGCCGGCGCTCGAGCACCGCACTCGCGACCAGGCGGAAGGCCAGTTCGTCGCGGCGGCGTACGCCCGAGGCGATCACGCGCACGCGCTCGACCGGCCAGCGTTTGCCGCCGGCCTGCTGGGCCAGCAGGGACTCGATGCGGCCCTTGAGCGGCGCCAACGCGCTCGAGAGCACGCCCTGGCCGGTGCGGTCGAGCAGCTGGTGGGCGGCCAGCAGGGCATGCAGTTCGTCGGAATTGAGCCACAGGCCGGGCAGCTCGAAGCGTTCGGCTTCCTTTTCGTCGTAGCGGATGCTGCCTTCGCCTTCGCTTTCCACCGGCGCGCCCAGGGCGTCGCGCAGGAAGGCGATGTCGCGATAGAGCGTGGCGCGGGAACAGGCCAGCTCTTCCATCAGGCGCTTGATCGGCACCGGGTAGCGGGCGGTCTTGAGGCTGCGGTGCAGGGCGAGGATGCGCTCGTAGCGGTCCATGGGGGTCGGGTCCGGCGGTTCGCGGCAAGGCGCCTAGGATGGCAGTTCCGGGCCCTGCCCCGCCACCGCAGCCGCCGGCCCTCGCAAGCGCCGCCCGCGACCGGCACAATGCGCGCCATGCACGAGCCCGTCCTCGATCTGCAAAAGCCGGTGGGGGACCAGGTCCGCCAGACCACCTGCTACATGTGCGCCTGCCGCTGCGGCATCAACGTGCACCTGCGCGACGGCCAGATCCGCTACATCGAGGGCAACCCGGCGCACCCGGTGAACCGCGGCGTGCTTTGCGCCAAGGGCTCGGCCGGCATCATGCAGCACTACTCGCCGGCACGGCTGGACAAGCCGCTGCTGCGGGTGGGCGAACGCGGCGAGAACCGGTTCCGCGAGATCGAATGGGACGAGGCCCTGGACCTGGCCGCCGGCTGGCTGCGCGACACCCGCGCGAAGGATCCCGACCGCCTGGCCTTCTTCACCGGCCGCGACCAGAGCCAGGCCCTGACCGGCTGGTGGGCCCAGCAGTACGGCACGATCAACTACGCGGCCCACGGTGGCTTCTGTTCGGTGAACATGGCCGCCGGCGGCCTGTACACCCTGGGCGGCAGCTTCTGGGAATTCGGCGAGCCCGACTGGGAGCACAGCAAGTACCTGATGCTCTGGGGCGTGGCCGAAGACCACGATTCGAACCCGATCAAGCTGGGCCTGGGCCACATGAAGGGTCGTGGCGCCAAGGTGGTGGCGGTGAATCCGGTGCGCAGCGGTTATGGCGCGATCGCCGACGAATGGGTGGGTATCCGGCCCGGCACCGACGGGCTGCTGGCTTTCGCGCTGATCCATGAATTGCTCAGGGCCGACAAGGTCGACCTCGATTACCTGGTGCGTTACACGAATGCGCACTGGCTGGTGGTTCGCAATCCGGGTTGCGCGGACGATGGATTGTTTGCGCGGGATGACGAGGGGCGGGGGCTTTGTTGGGATCGTGGGGGCCCCCACCCCGGCCCTCCCCCGCAAGCGGGG
>CAXAYM010000393.1:0-2264 GCA_963973175.1 uncultured Arenimonas sp. | reverse complement strand
CGGAGGCCATCGCCCGCTGCTGCGCGCACAAGGCGGCGATCGTCGCGCGCGACGAAACCGAGCAGGGCGAACGCATGCTGCTCAACCTGGGCCACACCTTCGGCCATGCGATCGAGACCGAACAGGGCTACGGCGGCCTGCTGCATGGCGAGGCCGTGGCGGTGGGCATGGTGCTGGCCGCGCGGCTGTCGGCCGAACTGGGGCGCGCGCCCTGGCCGGACGCGGCGCGCCTGGCGTCACTGCTTGAACGCCTGGACCTGCCGGTGGCGATCCCGCCCGGCCTGGCCCCGGGCGCGCTGCTCGAGCGCATGCGCCTGGACAAGAAAGCCGTCTCCGGCGCCCTGCGGCTGGTGCTGTGGCGGGGCATCGGCCAGGCCGAAGTGGTGGACGGCGTCGCCGACGAGGCGATCCTGGCGGTGCTCGACGCCTGAGGGCCCCGGCCTCCCGATCGCCCCTGTAGGAGCGCCTTCAGGCGCGAAGTTTTTCCTTGCCAAAGGCAAAGTCAAAAGATTCGCGCCTGAAGGCGCTCCTACAAGTGTGGCTGCCGCTACAATGGCGGACTTATGCGCCTGTTGCTCCAGCAAAAACCCAACGCCGGTGAATCGCCCAAGTTCGTCCAGCTGACCCTTCAGCAGGATCTGCTGGGTGGCTGGACCTTGCTGCGCGAGGCCGGCCAGATCGGCGGCAAGACGCAGCTTCGCCGCGAACAGTTCCTGGAACGCGAGGCCGCCGTGGCGGCCTTCGAGAAGGCCCGCGATGCGCAGGTGCGCAAGGGTTTCCAGGTGATGTTCGCCCAGGGCGCGGTAGCCCCCAAGAATGGATGACCCCGTGAGCCTGAAGAACGATCGTTTCCTGCGTGCGCTGCGGCGCGAACCCGTGGACTGCACGCCGGTGTGGCTGATGCGCCAGGCCGGGCGCTACCTGCCCGAGTACCGGGCCACCCGCCAGCAGGCCGGCAGTTTCATGGGCCTGGCCACCAACCCCGAGCTGGCCTGCGAAGTCACGCTGCAGCCGCTGCGGCGTTATGCGCTGGACGCGGCGATCCTGTTCTCCGACATCCTCACCGTGCCCGACGCGATGGGCCTGGGTCTGTATTTCGTCGAAGGCGAAGGCCCGAAGTTCAAGGACCCGGTGCGCAGCGAAGCCGACATCGCGCGCCTGGCGGTGCCCGACATGGGCAGCGAGTTGCGCTACGTGATGGACGCGGTGGCCCTGATCCGCCGTGAACTGGATGGCTCGGTGCCGCTGATCGGCTTTTCCGGCAGCCCGTGGACCCTGGCCTGCTACATGGTCGAAGGCGGCGGCAGCAAGGACTTCGCGCGCATCAAGTCGCTGGCGCTGAACAACCCGGCGGCGCTGCACCGGCTGCTGGAAGTAACCACCGACGCGGTCATCGCCTACCTGGCGGCCCAGCATGCCGCCGGCGCGCAGGCGCTGCAGGTGTTCGACACCTGGGGCGGCGTGATGGCCCCGCACCTGTACCGCGAATTCTCGCTGCGCTACCTGCAGCGCATCGCCGCGGAACTGCCGCGCGGCGACGGCAAGGACCGCGCGCCGCTGATCCTGTTCGGCAAGGGCAACGCGCCCTACCTCGAGGAACTGGCGGCCAGTGGCGCCGAAGGCCTCGGCGTGGACTGGACCGTGGGCCTGGGCGAAGCCCGCCGCCGTACCGGTGGCAAGGTGGCGCTGCAGGGCAACCTGGATCCGGCCACGCTGTACGCCTCGCCCGAGGTGATCCGCGCCGAAGCCGGCCGTGCGCTGGACGATTACTCCGATGCCAACGGCGGCTCGCGCGAAGGCCATGTCTTCAACCTGGGCCACGGCATGTCGCCGGACATGGACCCCGAACACGTGCGCGTGCTGGTCGACGCGGTGCACCAGCACAGCCGCCGCGACTAACCCGGCGGCACCCCCGGCGCCGGCAGCGCCGCCAGCGCTTCGGCCAGCATCGCGCCGGTCACCGGCTTGCGCAGGAAACCGTCCATGCCGGCGGCCAGGGACTGGCGTTCGGCGTCACCGTCGGCGCGGGCGGTCAGCGCCAGCAGCGGCAGGCGCTCGCCCCGGGCGCGCAGCAGCCGGGCCAGCTGGAAACCGTCCAGCCCGGGCAGGTCCAGATCCAGCAGTGCGAGGTCGAAACGCGCTGCTTCCAGCGCGGCCATCGCGGCCAGCCCGTGCGCCGCATGCTGTACGGCGTGGCCCTGCTGGCGAAGCAGATCCTGCACCACCGTCGCCACCACCGGGTCGTCCTCGACCAGCAGCACCCG
>CAXAYM010000392.1:0-2273 GCA_963973175.1 uncultured Arenimonas sp. | reverse complement strand
CAAGCGTCTCGGCTTTTCCGACGCCCGCCTGGCCCAGCTCACCGGCACCGACGAGCCGGCCGTGCGTGCGCTGCGCCGCGCCTTCGGCGTGCGTCCGGTCTACAAACGCGTGGACAGCTGCGCCGCCGAGTTCGCGACCCAGACCGCCTACCTGTATTCGACCTACGAGGACGAGTGCGAGGCCGAGCCGACCAACCGCGAAAAGATCATGGTGCTCGGCGGCGGACCGAATCGCATCGGCCAGGGCATCGAGTTCGACTACTGCTGCGTGCACGCGGCGCTGGCGCTGCGCGAGGATGGTTATGAAACCATCATGGTCAACTGCAACCCGGAAACGGTGTCCACCGACTACGACACCTCCGACCGCCTGTACTTCGAGCCGCTGACGCTCGAGGACGTGCTCGAGATCGTCGAGGTCGAGAAGCCCAAGGGCGTTATCGTCCAGTACGGCGGCCAGACCCCGCTCAAGCTCTCGCGCGCGCTGGAGGCCGCCGGCGTGCCGATCATCGGCACCAGCCCCGACAGCATCGACCTGGCCGAAGACCGCGAACGTTTCCAGAAACTGGTCGACGGGCTCGGCCTGCTGCAGCCGCCCAACCGCCTGGCCCGCAACGCCGACGAGGCCGTGGCGCTGGCCAACCAGGTGGGCTACCCGCTGGTCGTGCGGCCCAGCTACGTGCTGGGCGGGCGCGCCATGGAGATCGTCTATACCGACGCCGACCTGTCGCGCTACATCCGCGAGGCGGTGCAGGTGTCCAATGATTCGCCGGTGCTGCTCGACCGCTTCCTCGACAACGCCGTCGAAGTGGACGTGGACATCATCGCCGACGCCGAGGGCAACGTGCTGGTCGGCGGCATCATGGAGCACATCGAGGAAGCCGGCGTGCACTCGGGCGACTCGTCCTGCTCGCTGCCGCCGTACTCGCTGTCGGCGGCGGTGCAGGACAAGCTGCGCACCCAGGTCGGCCAACTGGCGCGCGCGCTGAAGGTCGTGGGCCTGATGAACACCCAGTTCGCCATCACCTTCGACGAGGACGGCAAGGACACCATCTACCTGCTGGAAGTAAACCCGCGTGCCTCGCGCACGGTGCCCTTCGTGTCCAAGGCGATCGGGGTGCCGCTGGCCAAGATCGCCGCGCGCTGCATGGCCGGCCGGTCGCTGGCCGAGCAGGGCGCCACCCGCGAGGTGGTGCCGGAGTTCTACTCGGTCAAGGAAGCGATCTTCCCCTTCGCCAAGTTCCAGAACGTCGACCCGATCCTGGGCCCGGAAATGCGTTCGACCGGCGAAGTCATGGGCGTCGGGCGCACCTTCGCCGAAGCCTTCGGCCGCGCCGAGGAAGCGGCCAGCATCAAGGCGCCGCGGCCGGGCAAGGCCTTCCTGTCGGTGCGCGACCCGGACAAGCAGCGCCTGCTGCCGGTCGCCCGCGAGCTGGTCGAGCGGGGCTACACCCTGGTCGCCACCGAGGGTACCGCGCGTTTCCTGCGCGAACAGGACATCGCCTGCGACCGCGTCAACAAGGTGATCGAGGGCCGGCCGCACATCGTCGACCTGATCAAGAACGGCGAGATCTGCTACATCGTCAACACGACCGAGGGCAAGCAGGCCATCTCCGATTCGTTCTCGATCCGGCGCGAGGCGCTGCAGCACCGCGTCACCTATTCCACCACCATCCCGGGCGCACGCGCCCTGATCCGCAGCACCGACACCCGTGACAACCCCAGGGTCTGGTCGCTGCAGGAACTGCACAAGGAGCTTCACGGATGAGAGCGCCCCTGACGACCCGCGGCGCCGCGCGCCTGCGCGAGGAGCTTGAACACCTCAAGTCGGTCAAGCGGCCGGCCGTCATCAACGCGATCGCCGAGGCCCGCGCCCACGGCGACCTGAAGGAAAATGCCGAATACCACGCCGCCCGCGAGCAGCAGGGTTTCATCGAAGGCCGGATCCAGGAACTCGAGTACACGCTTTCGCACGCCCAGCTGATCGACGTGTCCGCGCTCAACGCCGGCAGCCGCGTGGTCTTCGGCGCCACGGTCGAACTGGCCGATTGCGACAGCGGCGACGAGGTCACCTACCAGATCGTCGGCGACCTCGAAGCCGACATCAAGAAGGGCCTGGTGTCGGTGTCCTCGCCGCTGGCACGTGCCCTGATTGGCAAGCACGAAGGCGACACCGTCACCATCCAGGCCCCGGCCGGCACCCGCGACTACGACATCGTCGCGGTGCGCTACGGAGACTGAGCCACCCCGGATGAGCGCACCGCGCCAGGCCCTGC
>CAXAYM010000391.1:0-2286 GCA_963973175.1 uncultured Arenimonas sp. | reverse complement strand
CCTGCCACGCGGCGCAGGCGCACAGTTCGCGCCATGACGCTCAGGCACGCCCTCAAGACCCACATCGGCACCGACGTCCGGCTGGCGATGATCCTGCTGTTCGCCGTGCTGACGGTGCTTGGCGTGACGCCGTTCGCGGTGGCCCGCGCGCTCAATGGCGAATGGGGGGCCGCCGCGCTCGACACGGGGCTCGTACTGGCCATGTTGGGGAATGCCTGGTTTGCCTGGCACACTGGCCGCAGCGCGCTCGCAGGCAAGATCAACGCCGTCGTGGTGTCGTTTTCCTGCGCCCTCCTGTTCGGGGTACTGGGTCCGGCCGGCCTGTTCTGGGCCTACACGCTCATCCTCGCCAACTACATGCTCGCGCCGCGGCTGCTGGCCACCCTTTGCGGCGTGGCCCTGATCGTCGCCGGACTGGCCAGTACGCCGTTCGCGTCCCCGCTCGCCATGGCAGCATTCGCCGTCAGCGCGGTACTGGTGATGCTCTACGCTTTCATCTTCGCCAGCCTCACCGATGTGCAGCGAAAGCTGCTCGAAGGCCTGGCCACGCGCGATCCGCTCACCGGCGTTGCCAACCGGCGCTGCATGGAGGTGGAGCTGGCGGACGCGCTCAAGGGCCACCACGCCCGCGGTGAACCCGCGACCGTGGCGGTGCTGGACCTGGATCATTTCAAGCAGGTCAATGACCAGCATGGCCACGACGCCGGCGACCGGGTCCTGATCGCCGTCGCGGAGCGCGTCCAGGCCTGCGTGCGCAAGCGCGACCGGCTCTACCGGCTGGGCGGCGAGGAGTTCGTCCTGCTGCTCCCCGATACCGACCACAGTGGTGCCCGCGCGGCCCTGGAGAAGGTGCGCGATGCCATCCAGGCGGAACCGCTGGCCGATGGGCTGCGCGTGACCACATCGATCGGCGCCGCCACGCTGGACGCTGAAGACGACTGGCCGCGATGGCTGGCACGCGCCGACTCGGCGCTCTACCAGGCCAAGGATGCCGGCCGCGACCGCGTCAGCTTCGACGAGGGTCCGCTGCGTCCCGGCGAACGGCGCCTGCGCCTGGTGTCCGGCCGGCCGCTGCGCTGAGGCCCCCGCCCGCGGGCATCAGCGACGCCCCGCCCCGCGGGTTCACGGCGAATGCCCGGCCAGGCGTGATGGCCGCCAGGCCCCTCGGCCTGGGCATGAGGTTTCGATGCGAGTGTTTCTCGTTTGCAGCGTGCGCGTGGCTTTCACATCGCCCGGGCCTGTGCGGTTGTTAGGCTCGGCCGGGTCATGGATGGGGGAACACGAATGCGCACCGATCAAGGCCTTCGGGCGCCCTGGCTGATGGCGGTCTTCCTGGCGGTCGCCGCGCTGCCGGCCCTGGCCGCCGTGCCCGTGCGCGTGATCGTGCCGAAACCGGCGGACTTCGGCGAACAGTTCCAGCTCACCGGCACGCTGACCGCCGACCGCGCCGCCGGCCTGTCCCCACGCGTGGACGGCCTGGTGCGCGAGGTGAGGGTGGACGCCGGCGACCGCGTCGACGCGGGCCAGGTGCTGGTGCAGCTCGACGATGCCGTCGCCCGCCACGCGCTGGCGCGGGTGCGTGCCGAGGCGGCCGAAGCCGAGGCCACCGCCGCCGAGGCCCAGCGTCTGCTCGACGAGGGCCGCCGCCTGGCCGCCGACAAGTTCATTCCCGCCAGCCAGGTCGGCACCCTCGAGGCCCGTCTGAACCAGGCGCGCGCCGCGGCCGATTCCGCCCGCGCCGCCGCCGCCGAGCAGCAGGAGCTGGTGCGCCGGCACGCCCTGCCCGCGCCGTTCGCCGGCGTCGTCGGCGCCAAACACGCCGAAGCCGGCGAATGGGTGCAGCGCGGCGACACCGTGCTGGACCTGGTCGCCACCGACCGCGTGCGCCTGGACCTGCAGGTGCCGCAGGAGCGCTTCGCGGCGCTTGCCGGCGAGGCCACGGTGCAGGTGTATCCCGATGCCCTGGCCGGCGACGCCCTGCCCGCCCGGATCGAGGCACGGGTGCCGGTGACCGACCCGCGGGCGCGCACCTTCCTGCTGCGCCTGCGCGTGGACGACGCCGATGGCCGCCTGCTGCCCGGCACCTCGGCCCGCGCCGTGGTCTCACTGCCGGCCACGCAGGCGGCGCTGGCCGTGCCGCGCGACGCACTGCTGCGCCAGCCGGACGGCGGCTACAGCCTGTTCGTCGCCCTGCCCGAGGGCGACGGCTGGGTGGCGCGCCAGCGCACCGTGCGCGTGCTGCGCGACCGCGGCAGCCGGGTGGCGATCGCCGAGGGCATCGAAGCC
>CAXAYM010000390.1:0-2293 GCA_963973175.1 uncultured Arenimonas sp. | reverse complement strand
CCTACTTTCCGGCAGCCGCAGCCCCGGCACAAGCAAACGCGGACGCGGGCTGTCGAAGCTGGGAAGCGGCTCACGCTTTCGGTGGCCCATGACCTTCGGCCTAGGGGCCGGACCCGCGCTTGGCCTAGAGTCGAGCGTTTCGCCCCACCTTCCGGAGCCCTCCATGACGCCTCGCCCGCTTGCCCTCGCCCTCGGCCTCGCCCTGGCCTGCACCGCCACCGCCCAGGCCGCCGACAAGGACAAGAAAGACACGTGGGACGTGCAGTCCGCGCATGCCAAGGGCAAGACGGTGCGCTTCGACACCGACGAAGGCACCTGGCTGGACCTGGACCTGAGCCCGGACGGCCGCCGCATCGTGTTCTCGATGCTGGGCGACCTCTATGAACTGCCGGCGGACGGCGGCCAGGCCCGGCGCCTGACCAGCGGCCCGGCCTGGGACATCCAGCCGCGCTTCTCGCCCGACGGCAAGGAGATCGCCTTCACCTCCGACCGCGGCGGCGGCAACAACCTCTGGCGCATGAAGGCCGACGGCAGCGGCGCCACCCAGGTGTCGAAGGAGGATTTCCGGCTGCTCAACAGTCCGTACTGGACGCCGGATGGCCAGTACCTCGTCGGCCGCAAGCATTTCACCTCCGGGCGTTCGCTCGGCGCGGGCGAACTGTGGATGTTCCATCGCGACGGCGGCAGTGGCCTGCAGCTGACCAAGCGCAAGAACGACCAGCAGGACCTGGGCGAACCGGCGGTGTCGGCCGACGGTCGCTACGTGTATTACTCCGAGGACGTCAGCCCCGGCGGCATGTTCCAGTACAACCGCAACGTGCACGGCACCATCTACGCGATCAAGCGCCTTGATCGCGAAACCGGCGAGACGGAAACCGTAGTCGCCGGCGCCGGCGGCGCGGTGCGCCCGCAGCCTTCGCCCGACGGCAAGCAGCTGGCCTTCGTCAAGCGCGTGCGCGACAAGTCGGTGCTGCACGTGATCGACCTTGACTCGGGCTTCGTGCGCCCGGTCTGGGACGGCCTGTCGCACGACCAGCAGGAAGCCTGGGCGATCTTCGGACCCTACCCCGGCTTCGACTGGACACCTGATTCCAAGGCCGTGGTGCTGTGGGCGCAGGGCAAGCTCTGGCAGGTGGATATCGCCAGCGGCAAGCCGGCCAATATTCCGTTCACCGCGCAGGTCGAGCAGAGCGTGCTGCCGGCGCTGCGCTTCGAGCAGAAGATCGAGGGCGACAGCTTCGCGCCGAAGATGATCCGCGATGTCGCCACCAGTCCGGACGGCAAGACCCTGGTCTTCCACGCGGTCGGCCAGCTGTGGACCAAGGCCCTGCCCGACGGCCAGCCGCGCCGCCTGACCAGCGACGACTCGCGCTTCGAGTACCAGCCGAGCTTCAGCCGCGACGGGCGCAAGCTGCTGTTCACCACCTGGTCGGACGAGGCGATGGGCGCGATCCATGAACTCGACCTCGCCAGCGGCCAGAGCCGCAAGCTGAGCACCGAGCCCGGCTTCTACTACGGCCCGCGCTACTCGCCGGACGGTTCGCGCGTGGTCTATTCGCGCCAGGGCGGCGGCGGCCTCACCGGCAGCCTGTGGAGCGGCAGCCGCGGCATCTTCGTGATGCCGGCCGCCGGCGGCGAGCCGGTCGAGATCGCCGGCAATGGCGCCGACCCGCAGTTCTCGGCCGACGGCGAGCGCGTGTATTTCCTCACCGGCGCGGGCCTGGAGAAGAAGCTGATGAGCGCCGGCCTGCACGGCGAGCAGCCGCGCGAGGTGTTCAACCTCAAGTACGTCGACCACGTGGCGATCAGCCCCGATGGGAAGTCGGTGGCCTTCACCGAGCTTTTCAATGGTTACGTGGCGCCGCTGCCGGCGACCGGGGGTTCGATCGAACTCAACAAGGACACCAAGGCGGTGCCGGTGACGGCGCTGGGCACCGACATGGGCAGCTACCTGCACTGGGGCGCGGACTCGAAGTCGGTGCACTGGATGGTCGGCGACCGTTACCACACGCGCGCGCTGGCGGCCGGCAAGGCCGATGCCGGCGTGCCGGTGGGCCTGCGCATCGACAGCGACCGGCCGGGGGAAACCTTCGCCTTGGTCGGCGGCCGCGTGGTGACCATGCGCGATGCCGACGCCAAGCAGGAAGTGATCGAGGACGGCGTGGTGGTGGTGAGCGGCAAGCGCATCGTCGCCGTGGGCAAACGCGGCGATGTGGCCATCCCCGCCGGCGCCCGCGAAGTGGACGTGGCCGGCAAGACCATCCTGTTCATCTCCCTGGACAACTGCCGCTTC
>CAXAYM010000389.1:0-2303 GCA_963973175.1 uncultured Arenimonas sp. | reverse complement strand
AGCGCTTCGCGCACCCGCCATTCGTGCAGGCGTTCGTCGTAGGCGCTGGCGGGCACGGCGGCCAGGCGCTCGCGCGCACCGGGCAGGTAGGAAGCGACGGTCCACAGCGCCACCTGGTAGAGCACCTTGCCGCGCTGGGCTTCGTCCAGGTCCAGGGCCTTGCCGAGCGTGGCCAGCAGGGCTTCGGCCTGGTCGGGCGACTTGCGCGCCAGCCGGGCCAGGCCTTCGGCGGCGACGGCGCGGCTGCGTTCGTTCTTCGGCCACTGCGCGGCGCCGGCATGCGGCGCGTCGATGAAACCGGCGTAGTCCTTCACCTGCGCCTGCCCGGCGGCCGGCAGTCCGCGGGCGAGGAAATTGGCCAGGCCGGCCTGGCCGGCCAGCAGGGCCCGTTCAATGCGCTGCCAGCGCAGGTCCTGGTCGATGTGGCCCAACGACTGCAGGGAGGCGAACGGCGTGTCGCAGCTGGCCGGCAGCGATTCCGGGGTCAGCCACAGGGCCTTGCCGTCGGCGATCCAGGCGGCATCGGTGGCGCCGGTGGCAAGCCGGGCGGCGAGGTGGGCACAGCGCATCTCCAGCGAATCCGCGGGGCGGTAATCGGCCAGGAAATCCGCCCAGCGCCGGTTCGCCGCCAGGTGCTGCAGCCACGCGCTGCGCAGCCAGTCGCCCGCGGCCTGGTCTTCGTAGCGGGCCAGCGCGACACGGACATCGCGTGCCGGGGTGGTGGCCAGTTCGCGTCGCAGCTGGGTGACCTCCACCCAGGGCAGCAGGGGGTGGTCCTGGACCCTGGCCAGGTCGGTTAGGCTCAGCTGGCCGCGCTCGGCGAGCCGGAACGCCTCCAGGATGGCCGGTCGTTCGGTGGTGAGGTCCGGCGGCCGCACGTCGTCGGCCGCCATCGCCACGGGTGCCGCCAGCAAACCAGCCAGAACCAAGCTAAGGATTTTCCTCGACATGCCCCAGAGTCTAGCCCATGCCCCCTGAGCCGCCCGAGAGCTTCTCCTGATGCTGGCCTGGGCGCTTTACCTGGGCCTTGGGGCCCTGGCCGGCGTGATGGCGGGCCTGCTCGGCATAGGCGGCGGCCTGGTGCTGGTGGCGGCCCTGGTCTGGCTGCTGCCGACCCAGGGCGTGCCGGCCGGACACGCGGTTCACGTCGCGCTGGCGACGGCGCTGGCCAGCATCGTGCTCACCGGCCTGTCCTCGGCGCGGGCCCACCACCGGCGCGGCAGCGTGCTGTGGCCGACGGTGGCCTGGCTGGTGCCGGGCCTGCTGCTGGGCGGCTGGCTGGGCAGCGGCCTGGCCGTGCGGCTGGACGGCGACTGGCTGCGGCTGTTCATCGCCGGCTATTGCGCCCTGGCCGCCGTGCAGATGGCGATGGACTGGCCGCGTTCGCGCGCCGAACGGCCCGATGCACCGCGGGGGCCGGGTTATACGCTGGCCGGCGGCGGTATCGGCGCGATCTCGGCCCTGGTCGGCATCGGCGGCGGCTCGATGACGGTGCCGCTGCTGGTCTGGCGCGGCGTGCGGCCGGTACGGGCCGTGGGAACGTCCAGCGCCTGCGGCGTCGCGATCGCCCTGTCGGCCGCCGTCGGCTACGCGCTGCAGGCGGCACCGTCGAACCTGCCGGCCGGCAGCTGGGGATTCGTGTTCCTGCCGGCCGCCGCGGGCATCGCCCTGGCCTCGGTACTGGCCGCGCCGCTGGGCACCCGGTTGGCCCACCGACTCAGCGGCCCGGCCCTTCGGCGGGTCTTCGCCGGTTTCCTGGCGCTGGTCGGGCTGAGTGTTTTTTTCTCACCCTGAACAAATCGGAGAAAATCGTCCACAGGCGCTAACAAGGTAAGGAAAATTGATGCTTGTCGCGTTTTGACGCTTTCTTTACAACAGGGGTGGGCCGGCGCATTGGGGGCAAGGCGCGGGTGACTCCAACCAAGGGAATCGTCATGAAGACCATCCGTAACTCCCGCCTTAGCCTGGCGGTCCGCGGTGCCTTGCTGCTCGCCCTGGTGCCTGCCGTGGCACTGGCGCAGGAGGACACCAGTGAAGAGATCAAGACCCTCGACCGCGTCGAGGTCACCGGCACCCGCATCAAGACGTCGGAAGCCGAGGGCCTGGTGCCGGTGCAGCGCATCACCCGCGAGGACATCGACCGCAGCGGCTTGACCTCGATCGGCGACATCGTCCAGGCCCTGACCGGCTCGGGCTCCGCGCTCAACACCAAGTTCAACTCCAGCGGCAACTTCGGCTTCCCGCCGGACGGCAGCGGCGTCGGCGCGGGCTCCGCGCAGGTGGACCTGCGCCACCTCGGCTCC
>CAXAYM010000388.1:0-2303 GCA_963973175.1 uncultured Arenimonas sp. | reverse complement strand
GGCATGTGGGATTCGGCGCGCTCGCTCGCCGAGATGGCCCGCCACCTCACGCTGCTTGGCGCCCACGACCTGGCCGATGGTTTCGCCCGGGCGGCGGTGGCCAAGGACGGTTCGCATCCGCCGGCGCTGTTCATGATGGCGACGATGGACGTCTTCTACGGCCGCATGGAATCCGCCGCCGAACATGCCCGGCGCTGCCTGGCGATCGTTCCGCACGAGCCCGCCACCAACTGGCTCATGTCGCGCCTGCGCCTGCCCGACGCCGGACCGCGCATCGACCGCATCCGCGCCGCGCTGGCGGCGGGTCCCGCGGTCGAGGCCCAGGTCTGGCTCTGGTACGCCCTGCACAACGAACTGCACGACCTGAAGGATTTCGCCGGATCCTGGGAAGCGCTGTCCAAGGGCTGCGCCGCCAAGCGTTCGCAGCTCAACTACGATCCGGCGCAGGACGAGGCGCTCTACGGCGCACTGGGACAATGGACCGCCCAGGACCTGGCCCCTTCCGACGGCTTGCGCGACCCGGGCGTGGCGCCTGTCTTCATCATCGGCCTGCATCGTTCGGGCACGACCCTGGCCGAGCGCATCCTCAGCGGCCACCCCGGCATTGCTGGTGCCGGTGAAACCTACGAGCTCACCAACGCCCTGCGTCGCGCCAGCGGCCTGCACTTCCGCGGTGAAACCTGCCTGGACGTGGTGCAGGCGCGGGCGGGGTTCGACTACGCGGGAATCGGCAGCCACTACCTGGACGGCATGCGCTGGCGCACCCGAGGCGAACCGCTGGTGACCGACAAGCTGCCCTCGAACTACCTCAACGTCGGCTTCATCGCCCGGGCGCTGCCGCAGGCGCGATTCATCCACCTGCGCCGCAACGCCATCGACGTCGGCCTTTCGAACCTGCGCACGCTGTTCAACGAGGCCTGCCCGTTCTCCTACGACCAGATGGACTTCGTCGCCCACCACGGCCGCTATCGCGCGCTGATGGCGCACTGGCAGGAACTGCTGCCCGAGCGCATCCTCGACCTCGATTACGACGAAATGGTCGCCCAGCCCGAGCACACGGCGCGCAGGCTGGCGGCCTTCTGCGGCCTGGAGTACGACCCGGCGATGGTGCGCATCGAAGACCGCAAGGACGCCGTGGCCACGGCCTCGAGCGTGATGATGCGCGAGGGCATCCGCAAGGACCGCGGCGGCCTCTGGCAGGCCTACGCGCAGTGGCTGCAGCCGATGATCGACCGGCTCTCGGACGTGCCCGGCTACCGCTGACCGGCGACCGGGCCTGACCCGTGGTCGCGGCGCTATAATCGCGCATTGACTTTCCGGGGCACGACGATGGGTGAACAAGACGCGCTGCTGGCCGAGCGCCGCGACAGCTGGTCGAACTACTGGGCGTCCGGCGCCCTGCATTCCTGCCTGGGCAGCTTCGACGGCAATTACGCCGGCGAAGTGGTCCAGGCTTGGCGCTCAGCGCTCGAGAGCCTGCCCGAGGGCGCCGTGGTGCTTGATATCGCGACCGGCAACGGCGCGCTGCCGGCGCTCTTCCTGGCCGAAGCGCCCGCGGGGCGCCTGGCCGGCGTGGAGGCCGTCGACCTGGCCATGGTCCGTCCCGACTGGATCCAGTCGCTGGACGCCGACAAGCGAGCGCTCGTGAACGTGCGCGGCGGCGTGAAAGCCGAATCGCTGCCGTTCCCGGACACCCACTTCGACATGGCCTGCAGCCAGTTCGGCATTGAATACACCGACCTGTCCCGGTCGCTGGCCGAAGCGGCGCGCGTGCTCAAGCCCGGGGGCCTGCTGGCCCTGGTGCTGCACGACCCGCAATCACTGATGTGTCGCAATGCCAGCGAGGAGCGCGGCCATCTGGAGTGGGTGAGGCAATCCGGCATCGTCGACCTGGCGGCCGCAATGTGTGGAATCGTGGCACGCGCGGCCACGCCCGAAGGCCGGGCGGCGCTGGCCAACGACCCCGAGGCCGACGCCACCCGCGAAAAGCTCAACGCCACCATGGCCGAACTGGCGCTGCGGGCCAAGGATTCGCGCGTGCCCGACATCCTCGGCCACGTGCAGCACACCATTTTCCACGCCATCCAGATCAGCCAGCAGTCCGGCGCCGCCGAAAACGGCAAGGAAGGCCTGGACTGGCTGGGTTCGCAGCTGGACCAGTCCGAGCTGCGCCTGGTCGAACTGCTCGACTGCGCTCTCGACGATGCTGGCCTGGATCAATTCCTGGCCGGCACCGGCTTCATCGAAGAGAGCCGGCGTTCGCTGGCCTTCCCGGGCGGCGAACGCCTGGGCTGGTGGCTGAC
>CAXAYM010000387.1:0-2339 GCA_963973175.1 uncultured Arenimonas sp. | reverse complement strand
GAGCAGCCGCACTTCGACCAGGCCCAGGGCCTGGCGCAGGCGGGCGGTGACGGCGCGGTCGGCGGCGCTGGGTTCGGTGCAGCCGCTGGGGTGGTTGTGGCCCAGGATGACCGCCGCCGCATGGTGCGCCAGGCAGCGTTGCACCACTTCGCGCGGATGCACCTCGGCGCCGTCGAGGGTGCCGCGGAACAGCTCCTCGAAGGCGATCACCCGGTGCCGGGTGTCCAGGAACAGGCAGGCGAACACCTCGTAGGGCAGCGCACGCAGCCGTCGGGTCAGATAGTCGCCGGCCTTGCCCGGGTCGGTCAGGGCCTCGCCGCGGGCCAGGTCCTGGGCCAGGTGGCGATGGCCGAGCTCGACCACCGCCGCCAGCCGGCAGGCCCGGGCGATGCCGAGCCCGGGCATGCGCGCCAGCTGCCCCGGGGTCTGGTCGAGCAGGCCGCGCAGCCCGCCGGCCTCCGCCAGCAGTCGGCGCGCCACCGCCACGGCGTCGGCGCCGCGCTGGCCCGTGCCCAGCAGCAGGGCCAGCACCTCGGCGTCGGACAGGGCGGCGGGGCCGCGGGCAAGCAGCTTTTCGCGCGGGCGTTCGGGTTCGGGCCAGTCCTGCAATCGCATGACGGGAGCATGGGCCGGTGGCCGTCTTCCCGGCATCGGGGCGCACGGGCGCTTCGGGTAAGCTAGGCGCGTTCAGCAAGGTAAGGAAACCCGGTGCACGAGCTGAAGCGACAACGCATCCTGCTCGGCGTCAGCGGCGGCATCGCCGCCTACAAGGCGGCCGACCTGGTGCGCCGCCTGCAGGACGCGGGCGCCGAAGTGCGCGTGGTCATGACCGAGGCCGCCCGTCACTTCGTCGGCACCACCACTTTCCAGGCCCTGTCCGGTCACCCGGTGCGCTGTTCGCTCTGGGACGAGGCCGCCGAGGCCGCGATGGGCCATATCGAACTGGCCCGCTGGGCCACCCGCGTGCTGGTCGCGCCCGCCACCGCGAACACCCTGCGCCGGCTCGCCCAGGGCCACGCCAACGACCTGCTTTCCACCCTGTGCCTGGCCGCCGTCGCAGCCAGCCTGCGGCCGCCGCGCCTCGCCGGCCGGCGCATCCTGGTCAGCGCCGGCCCCACCTTCGAGGACATCGATCCGGTGCGCTTCCTGGGCAACCGAAGCTCCGGGAAGATGGGCTTCGCGGTGGCCGACGCCGCCCGGCGCATGGGTGCCGACGTCACCCTGGTCGCCGGCCCCGTCTCGCTGCCGACGCCGCCGGGCGTCACCCGCATCGACGTTCGCCGCGCCGCGCAGATGCACGCGGCCGTGATGTCGGCCCTGCCCGGCCAGGACGCCTACATCGGCGCCGCCGCCGTCGCCGACTACGCGCCGGCCGAGACCCTGCCGCAGAAGCTGAAGAAATCCGGCGACAGCCTCACCCTGACCCTGGTGCGCACCCCCGACATCCTGGCCGACGTGGCCGCGCATGCCGCCCGCCCGCGTCTTGTGGTGGGATTCGCCGCCGAAACCGCGGACCTCGAGGGTTACGCCCGGGACAAGCTGCACCGCAAGGGCCTGGACCTGATCGCGGCGAACGATGTGTCGCGGCCGGGCCAGGGTTTCGAAGCCGATGAAAATGCCCTGGCGGTGTTCTGGCGCGACGGCCGCCACGACATCGGCCGCGGCCCGAAACCACGGGTCGCCGTCGAACTGCTGGAGCTCGTTGCACAACGCCTGGAGGCCATGGAATGACCGTCGAGATCGAGTTCAAGTGCCTGGATGGGCGCCTGGGCACCGAATTCCCCCTGCCGGACTACGCCACCGCGCATTCGGCCGGCATGGACCTGCGCGCCATGATCGACGCGCCGCTGGAGCTGGCGCCGGGCGAGGCCGAACTGGTGCCGACGGGCCTGGCGATCCACATCGGCGATCCGGGCCTGTGCGCCACCATCCTTCCGCGCTCGGGCCTGGGCCACAAGCACGGGCTGGTGCTGGGCAACCTGGTGGGCCTGATCGACGCCGACTACCAGGGCCCGCTGATGGTGAGCCTCTGGAATCGCGGGAAGAAACCGCTCACCATCAGCCCGGGGGACCGTGTCGCCCAGCTGGTGTTCCTGCCCGTGGCCCGGGCGGTGCTGCGCCAGGTGGATGAATTCGAACGCAGCGCGCGCGGGGAAGGTGGCTTCGGCCACACCGGGACGCGCTGATCGGGGCGGGCAACCGCGCCGGAACCAGGGGGAAGCATGAAATCGTCGGGTAAGAACGCGCTCAAATCCATCAAGCCGGCCTGGCTGCTGGCGCTGCTGGCCCTGCTGGTGGCCGCCTGGTTCGCCTGGGCGGGAATCCAGGACCTGGCCGCG
>CAXAYM010000386.1:0-2346 GCA_963973175.1 uncultured Arenimonas sp. | reverse complement strand
CCCGGTACAGCGAGGTCCAGCTTGCCGTCGCCCGCCTCGAGCCAGTTCGCCGAATGTGCCTGGGCCACGGGCTGCAGGCTTCCCTGCGGTCCGGTGGCGTAAAGCACGCCGCGAAGCTCGTAGCGACCCGGCGCAGCGACCTGCACCGGCAGGCTGAACTTCACCGACCCCGGATCGAAGGCGTAGCCGCCGCCGAGGCGGGCCGTCGGCCGGCTGACCTCGATCGCGGTGCGGGCATCACGCTGTACCGGGCCGTCCTTGCCGGCGGCACCGGCGAAGAGCTGCACTTCCCAGAGCCCGGGCGTCGGGTCCGCGTCCAGCGGCAGGAGCACACGGGCCTTGCCGTCGGCCACGTCCATCGGCCAGGCCTGTCCGGACGGGGACACCAGCTGCGCCTGCACGACGGCACCGGCCAGGGCCGATTTGCCGGTTTCCAGGCGGGTGGCGACCTCGACGGTGTCGCCGGCCAGCAAGCGGCTGCGTTCGGACTGTGCCAGCAGCACGATGCTGCTCCTGGGTTCGAACACGTGCACCAGGTAGCGGCCCGAGGCCTTGCCCAGCTGCAGCTGGAAACGGCCCTGGCCCAGGGACTCGTCGAGCTGCACGATCACGGTGCCGTCGCTCACGTCCATGCCGGCGCGCTTGAGCTGGTCGGACGTGGCCAGGCGCTTGAAGGCGCTTTCCGGCAGCGGCTGGCCATTGCGCAGCAGCCGCACCTCGCCCGGGTCGACCGCGCCCGACTTGGCCTGGCGTTCAGGGCTGATGCGCACCAGTGCGCCGGGCGCCGTGGTCGTGAGCGCGAAGCCTGACTTGAGCTGGCTGGCTTCCACCGCCGCCCAGTACTCGCGGCTTTCGGCCAGGTGGGGGGCGCTGACGGCGAGTTCGGACGCAGGATCCATGGCCCAGGCCATGGCGACGGGCTGGCGTTCGAATTCGCCGTCCGGAAGCGGTGCGGCGACCAGCTTCGAAGGCTGCTGGTCGGCAGCGCTGGGCGGCAGCAGGCTGGCGGCCTGGGCCGAGGAGACGGCGAGCGTGATGAAACAGGCAAGAAGGGTCTTCTTCATGGCTCAGGCCCCCATGTCCGAACGCAGGATGGAATCGAGCCCGAAGCAGGCCCGGCGGCTCTGGTTGTGCGACAGCGGTTCGCGGCCGCGCATGCGCGCCTTGTCCTGGAACCAGACGCTGCCGGCGGCCGACTGGCTTGAGCACTCCAGGAAACCGTCGGAGCAGGAGCTCAGCCAGTTCTGGGTGGTTTCCAGGCCCACATTCTCCGCGTAGCCGCCGCAGTAGCTGTCGGCATCCCAGATGGCGGAATCAACATCGGTGCCGACCACGCTGCGGAAGGGCTTGGGCAGGGCCGGGCGGCCGCTGGTGCCATACAGCCAGCTGCCGTTGTAGCTGGCCATCCAGCTGGTCTGCTGCATGCGCACCGCGTCGTTCTGGTAGCCGAGCAGCCAGCCGAGCACGCCTTCGAAGACGTTGCCGTTGATGACGGCATTGGCCAGGGGCGTGCCGGCCGAGGACGGCGCCAGGGCGTTGACGCGCACGGTCTTGCTGATGATGTTCGGGTAGCGGCTGTCCCAGGTCGGGTTCGACAGGATCCAGCGCATGACGTTGCCGCCGTTGCTGTGGGTGATGACGATCAATCGGGTGATGCCACGGGCCTTTATGAAGCCGTCGAGCTGGCCCGCCAGGCAGCCGGCGGCCGCGCTGTCCCACATGTACTTGGTGAAGTCGCAGTTGATCACCACGTAGTTGGCGGAGTTGGGCAGGCCGCCCCGCACGTTGTTGACGAAGGTGGACGTCCAGTAGTCCGCGGTGGCGTTGGTCTGCTTGCCCGTGCCGTGCACGAAGGCGACGCCGGTGTTTGCACTGCACACGCTCGAAAAGGCCGCCAAGGCGGCGAAGATTAGATAGCGCACGATCCCTCCCCAGGAATTCGATGCGAAACGTGGTGTCCCCGTCCCTGCGTAACCGCGTCCGGTGGAATCCGGTGCTCCCCTGCGCCGGCGTATGGAGACCCACCCTACGGCTAAATCCGTGACGGTCAACACATTTCGATGCTGCAATGCGGCAGCGTATGGCGACGTGGGGCGCCGGATGTACAGCCCTGCTTACCCCGTATGGAAACCCGTAGGCTTGTGCTGTCAGAACTCCAGCTCAAGCGCCGCGCACAGGTAATCGACCAGTGGCGCGACGCCCTTGAAGCCCGAGACCACCGCCTGGCGCAGGCGAGGTCCCAGCACGACCTCGTCATCCAGCGCGTAGCCGGCGGTGAAGTCCTTGCGCTTGAGGTCGTCGATCAGCGGGTGGTCCGCCGGGAAGCCGCGCGGCGGCCGCACCAGG
>CAXAYM010000385.1:0-2346 GCA_963973175.1 uncultured Arenimonas sp. | reverse complement strand
CGCAACTTCCGCAACGAAGGTGTCAGCCCACGCCACAACCCTGAATTCACGATGCTCGAGTGGTACCGCGTCGGCTGGGACCACCACCGGCTGATGGACGAAACCGCCGAGCTGCTCAAGGCTGCACTGGCCCTGGCCGGGCGTCGGGCGACGGTTCGCGACACCAGCTTCCGCCAGCTCTACCTGGACAAGTTCGGCTTTGATCCGATGACGGCGCCGGAAGAAGAGCTGCGCTCGCCGCTGGGCGTCTACGACATCGATCCGGCCGGCCTGACCCGCGACGACTGGCTGGACCTGCTGATGACCCACCTCATCCAGCCCTCGATCCCGGCCAGCCGCATCCTGCTGGTCTACGACTATCCGGTCAGCCAGTGCGCGCTGGCCCGCATCCGTCCCGGCAAGCCTGCCGTTGCCGAACGTTTCGAGGCTTACCTCGGGCCGCTGGAAATGGCCAACGGTTACCACGAACTCAACGATCCCGACGAACAGCGCGCCCGGTTTGAACTCGACCTGGCGCGCCGGCGCGCCCGCAATGCCGCGACCCCGGCCATGGACGAACGCCTGCTGGCGGCGCTGCCCAGGCTGCCCGATTGCGCCGGCGTGGCGCTGGGCGTCGATCGCCTGCTGATGGCCCTGCTGGGCACCGAAAAGATCGCCGACGTCCTGGCCTTCCCCTTCGAGCGGGCATGAACGTTTTCTGAGCGCCGGCGGGCCGATCCGCGCGGATTGACCGGGGATTCAGTGCGTCCCGACTAGATTGGGCAGCGTCGGCGCCCGGTCCGGCGTGACGGAGGAAGCCCATGAACCGACTTCTCGTATCCCTGCTGCTGGCGGCCGTGGCGCTGCCAGGCATGGCCCAGGCGCGTGATCGCTACGGCGATGATTACCGCCACGGTCCGCAGCTGATCCGCTGCGAATCGATCAACCAGCGCGACCGCTACTGCCCGGCCGACACCCGAGGCGGCGTGCGCATCGTGCGCCAGGAGTCGCACGCGGACTGCGTGCTCGGGCGCACCTGGGGCTATGACCGCCGCGGCGTCTGGGTGACCCGTGGTTGCCGCGCGCGTTTCGAAGTGGGTGGCCGTGCCTACGCGCAGCGTCCCTACGACCGCTATGACCGTGGCTACCGGGATCGCGATGACCGTGGCTACCGGGATCGCGATGACCGTGGTTACGGGTATGGCTATGGCCATGCGCCGGCCCGCGTGCTGCGCTGCGAATCCCATGACAATCGCCCCAACTTCTGCCGCGTGCCCGGGGGCCTGCGCGAAGCCAACATCGAGCGCCGCCTCAGCAACGCCGGCTGCGATTACGGCTATTCCTGGGGCTTCCGCCGCGACGGCGTCTGGGTTGACCGCGGCTGCCGCGCCGACTTCGTCGTCTTCTGAGGTTTCGCCTTGGCTTTTGAAGGCGCCCGCTTCCTGGCGGGCGCCTTTTTACTGGCGGTTTTCCGGGTCCCGGCGCTGACCGCGGTGCGCGGCAGGGCCAGGCCGGTGAGCTGGCGGCCCAGCGTGGTCGCCAGCTTGAGCGGCGGCATGGCCAGCGACAGCGCCTCCGCGCTCCAGGTCCTGAGCGTAGAGGGTGCCATGTTCAGGGCGCTGGCCAGCGGCTTGGGCAGCCAGTCGGCGCCCGCCTTGCGCAGGCGGCATACGCTGTCGGCATAACGTCCGGCGGCCCAGGTTTCGGCGACCGCGTGCACGGTGGCGGTGACCAGGGGTTCCAGCGGCGTGTAGCGCATCAGCGGAGCACTGAGCGCATCGGGCAGCCAGCCGCGCAGCAGGCTGCGCAGGCTCTCGCGCGTCGCCAGCGGGCTCAGCACGGCCTGGGTTTGTGCGACCGCCAGTACGCCCTCGACTTCCCAGGCCGCCGGCTTGAGGCGATAGCGGCGGTAGATTTCCTCGACCACCGCGCGCTGCGTGGCCTGGGCCGATTCGCGGCTGCCCACGTAACGAAGGCCGGAAGGCAGCAGCGGCCGGAGCAGCGGCAGGCGGTCGAGCGCCACCTGCATCGCCGCACCGGCGCCGGTGCGCACGCAGGCGCCGTGCAGCAGGGTCTCGATGCCCGAATCGGGGAGGGGATTGCCGGCGGTCCGGCGGCTGGGTCGGCTGGCCATGGCGGCAGGATAACGCGCCGGCCCGTCGGCGTGCCTTGGTAAACTGCGCCTTCACCCCCGCCACGGCTGCCCCATGGATTTCGACCGCTACGACCGCATCCGCCCGATCCGCTGGATGGGCGACCATCTGGCGCTGCTGGACCAGCGCAAGCTGCCCTTCGTGGTGGAGGACGTGGCCTGCGCCGACAGCGACGCCGTGGCGGCCGCAATCCGAGACCTGGTGGTCCGCGGCG
>CAXAYM010000384.1:0-2367 GCA_963973175.1 uncultured Arenimonas sp. | reverse complement strand
CTCCGGCGAAAGAGCCGGGAGGGCGCAACAACTCACGGCCCCGGCGCCGACGCCCCCACCGTCCGCAGCGATCATCCCGACGCATCAGCCTTTGAAGGCCATGCAGCGCTCAGGAAAAGGCCACCCAGCAAACGGCGCAAATGACCGCGGCAGCCAGCACGTTCAACATCGCGCCTTCGCGGAACATGCGCTGGGCGCTGACCAGGCCGGACCCATAAGCGATCGCGTTGGGCGCCGTGGCGACCGGGAGCATGAAGGCGCCGCTGGCCGCCAGCACCGCCGGGAACATCAGCAGCGCCGGGTCGACGCCGATCGCAACGCCGGTGGCGGCCAGGATCGGCATCATCAGCACGGCCGTGGCCGTGTTGCTGGCGATCTCGGACATCAGCAGCACCGCCACCACGATCGCCACCAGCAGCAGCGGCAGCGGCAGCGTACCCAGCCCGGCCAGGTGGCCGGCCAGCGCGCCGCTCAGGCCCGAGGACTGGAAGGCCGTCGCCAGCGCGATGCCGCCGCCGAACAGCACCAGCGCGCCCCAGGGAATCGATTCCGCGGTGTCCCAGTCCAGCAGCCGGCCGCGCTTGCCGTCGGGGATCACGCACATCAGCACCACCGCCAGCAGCGCCACAGCCGCGTCGTTGGCGCCAGGCATCGCCAGCCACGTGCTCCAGCCGCCGAAGGGTTCGGTGCGCGTCACCCAGGCCAGCGCCGTCAATGCAAACACCGCCACCACCCGTCGCTCGCCCGGTGTCCATGCGCCGGGCGCCGGAAGCGTGGCCGCCGGCGTATCGCCAAGGCCGCGTCCCAGCCACCAGCCCACCAGCGGCAACAGGAGCAGCACCACCGGGATGCCGATGCTCATCCAGTCCAGGAAGCCGTAGCGCGTGCCCGTCGTATCCGCATACACCTGCATGAACACCAGGTTCGGCGGTGAACCGATGGGCGTGCCCAGGCCGCCGATGCTGGCCGAGTAGGCGATGGCCAGGATCAGCGGCGCCTGCAGGCGCTTGTCCGGGTACACCTGCAGGATCGCCAGTGCCACCGGCAGCATCACCAGGGTCGTGGCGGTGTTGGAGATCCACATGCTCAGCGCGCCGCAGGCGGCGATGAAGCCAAACAGCAGGCTGCGGCCATTGCTGCCGCCGAAACCGCGCACCATGCCCAGCGCCAGCCGGCGGTGGGCGCCGCAGCGCTCGAGCGCGCGCGACAACATGAAACCGCCGCCCAGCAGCAGGATCAGTTCGTGGCCATAACTTTGCGCGACCTGCTTCGCATCAAGCACGCCCAGCACGGGGAACAAGGCCAGCGGCAGCAGGGCGGTGACCGGCGCACGTACGGGTTCAAGCACCCACCACAGCGCGCACCAGCCAGTCATGCCCAGGGTGGCCGCCAGCGCATGCGGACTGCCTTGGGATATCGCGAAGAAGTACAGCGCTACCGCGAGCAGCGGGCCGGCCGGCAGCGCGAGCCGGTGCACGCTCAGGCGTCCCCGTCCTGGCCGGGCGGCGGTCCGGGCCGCAGCGAGGCGTCGCTGGCCAGCGCGGCGCGCGCCACCAGGTAGGCGCTGACCGGCGCGGTCATGAACAGGAACAGCGTGATCAGCAGCTCACGCAGGCTGGGCACGCCCTGCATCGCCTGCCAGAGCATCGCCGCCAGCAGCACGCCGCCCACGCCCAGGGTGCTGGCCTTGGTCGGTCCGTGCAGGCGCTTGAAGATGTCGCCCAGCTTGGCCAGGCCCCAGCTGGCGACCAGGGCAAACCCGGCGCCGGCCAGCAGCAGGACGCAGACGAGGATTTCCAGGGCCTGGTTCATTCGACGATGTCCCCGCGGATGACGTACTTCGACAGGACGATCGTGGTGACGAAACCGAGCATCGCGATGATCACCGCCGCCTCGAAATAGATCGTGCTGGCATCGCGAAGGCCGGCCAGGACCAGCAGCGCGATGGTGTTCACCGACAGCGTGTCCAGCGCCAGGATGCGGTCGGGCATGCCCGGCCCGCGCAGCAGCCGGTAGAGATTGAGCACCATCGCCAGCGCGAAGGCACCCATGGCGATGTCGATGCTGGTCTGGATCATGGAAAGATCTCCCGCAGCGGGGCTTCGTAGCGTGTCTTGATCTGGGCGATGGCGTCGTCGGCGTCTTCCAGGTGCAGGAAGTGCACCAGCAGGTGGCGCTGGTCGGGCGAGAGCTCCGAGGACACCGTGCCCGGCGTCATCGTGATGATGCCGGCCAGGGTCGAGATGCCATGCCGGTTGGTGAGGTCGAGCGGGATCCACACGAACGCCGGGCGCATCTTCGACTCACGGCCCAGGATGCGCCGCGCCACTTCGATGTTCGACAGCACGATGTCCCACAGCACGACGG
>CAXAYM010000383.1:0-2368 GCA_963973175.1 uncultured Arenimonas sp. | reverse complement strand
ACAAGGATCCCAAGACCCGCCTGCAGGAGTGGCTGCAGGGCCGCCAGCTCCCGCGCCCGAACTACCGTCTTCTCGACACCACCGGTGACGACCACGCCCGCGTGTTCCACGTCGCCTGCGAGACTTCCGATCCCCCGCTCGAGGAGCAGGCGCAGGCCAGCTCCCTGCGCGCCGCCGAACAACTCGCCGCCGGACGCGTGCTGGCGAGGCTGGAGACCAAGTGAATCCCCCCGAGTCCGCGCAAACGCCTTACCGGGCCGGCACCGTCGCCGTGCTCGGCCGTCCCAACGTCGGCAAGTCCACCCTGGTGAACGCGCTGGTGGGCGCCAAGGTCAGCATCGTGTCGCCGCGACCGCAGACCACGCGGCACCGGCTCCTGGGCATCGCCAGCTTCGACAATGGCCAGCTCCTGCTGGTGGATACCCCGGGCATCCATCGCGAACAGAAGCGCGCGATGAACCGCATGATGAACCGTGCCGCGCGCGGCGCCGTCGAAGGCGTGGACGCCGCCGCGCTGGTGATCGAGGCCGGGCGCTGGACCGAGGAAGACGGCCTGGCCTATGGAGCCCTGCATGCGGCCGGCGTGCCGGTGGCCCTGGTGGTCAACAAGGTCGACAAGATGCCGGACAAGACGGCGCTGTTGCCCTTCATCGCCGAGGTGACCCGCGAACGCCTGTTCGCTTCGGTGCACCTGGTGTCGGCGTTGAAGTCCAAAGGCCTCGATGCGCTGGTGAAGGACCTGCTTTACCTTATGCCGGAGTCGGCGCCGCTTTATGGCGAGGACGAAATCACCGATCGCAGCGAACGTTTCCTGGCCGGCGAGCTGGTGCGCGAACAGCTGATGCTGCGACTGGGCGAAGAACTACCGTATTCCACCACCGTGGAGATCGAACGCTTCGAGGAAGACGGCGAGCTGTTTCGCATCGCGGCGATCATCTGGGTCGAGCGCGAGGGCCAGAAGCCCATCGTCATCGGCAAGGGCGGCGAACGCATGAAGGCGATCAGCACCGGTGCCCGCATCGGCATGGAGCGCCTGTTCGGCCGCAAGGTCTTCCTTGAAACCTGGTGCCGCGTGCGCGAGGGCTGGTCGGACGACGAGGCCGCGCTGCGGCGTTTCGGCTACTCGGACTGAGCCATGCGCGTGCTCGCGCAGCCGGCCTTCGTGCTGCATGCGCGCCCCTGGCGCGAGACCAGCCTGATCGTCGAACTGCTCACCCGCGACCACGGGCGGGTCGGCGTGGTCGCGCGCGGCGTACAGGGCGCCAAACGCCACCCTCTGCGCGCCGCGCTGCAGCCTTTGCAGCTGCTGCGCGCCGACTTCCTGCCCCGGGGCGAGCTGGCGCGGCTGCTGCAGGCCGAAGCGGCCGATGCCGCGCCGCGACTCGCCGGCGAGGCGCTGATGGCGGCCTTCTACGTCAACGAGCTGGTGCTTCGCCTGCTGCCGCGCAATGACCCGGCGCCGGAGCTGTTCGAGCGTTACGGCGAACTGCGTTCGCGGCTTGGCGAAAACGACGGGCTGGCCTGGCAGCTGCGCCGCTTCGAACGCGACCTGCTCGAACTCCTTGGTTATGGCCTGCCGCTGGAGGAGGGCGAGGACGGCGCGGCCCTGGATCCGGCCGCCCGCTACCTGCTCGACGCCGAGCGCGGTGCCCTCCGCGACCGCAGCCATTCCCCCGGCTCGACCTCGGGCGCGGCGTTGCTGGCCCTGGCCCAGGACCGGCAGCCACCGCCCGAGCAGCTGCAGGAACTGCGCGGCGCCCTGCGCGGCGTGCTTGCCACCCACCTCGGTCCGGCCGGCCTGAAATCCTGGGGCCTGCTATCGGAACTGGCCCGCCTGGGCCGCGACTGACGCTGCTCAGGTCTCGGCAAGCAAGCGCGCCGAGCACGCGTCGAACCGTTCCAGCGCAGTGGCGTCGTCCGGAGCCGCGTGCAGTGCCCGCACCGCCGCCAGCAGCGGCAGCGCACCCACGAAGCCGCAGCCGGCCTTGAGCCGGTGCAGGTGTGCACGCGCGCCTTCCTGGTCGCCCGCCCGGCAGGCCGCGAGGACCTGCCGCCGCTGTTCGGGCAGTTCGTCGAGGAACAAGCGGCGCAGCGTACCCAGGGCCGAAGCCTGGCCGGCGACCGCGGCGAGGCCGGCGACGTCATCCCAGGGAGGCAGCAGGCCGGCGGGCAGCAGGGCCACCACCGCCGCGCGCAGATCGGACAGGGCGAGGGGCTTGGCCAGGACGCGCACGAAGCCCTCCACCCTTGCGTCGGGGTCGGCGCTCAGGGCCAGCGCCGGCGTTTGAAGTCCCTCCGCGCGCAGGCGCGCGAGCAGTTCGTCGCCGCGGCCATCGGGAAGCTGCAGGTCGAACAGCCACAGCGCGTG
>CAXAYM010000382.1:0-2370 GCA_963973175.1 uncultured Arenimonas sp. | reverse complement strand
CTCATGCGCGGGCTGCGCCTTTCGCGTCGTCGCGGCGGTGCACCAGCCGGTAAAGTGCCGGCAGCACCAGCAGGGTCAGCAGCGTCGAGGACACGATGCCGCCGATCACCACCGTCGCCAGCGGGCGCTGGACCTCGGCGCCGGCACCGACGTTGATCGCCATCGGCAGGAAGCCGAGGCTGGCCACCAGCGCCGTCATCAGCACCGGGCGCAGGCGGGTCACGGCACCGTCGATGACGGCCTCGTGCAGGGGATCGCCCTGTTCGCGCAGCGTGCGAATGAAGCTGATCATGACCAGGCCGTTGAGGACGGCCACGCCCGACAGCGCGATGAAACCCACGCCGGCGGAAATCGAGAACGGAATGTCGCGCAGCCACAGCGCCAGCACGCCACCGGTCAGGGCCAGCGGCACGCCGCTGAAGACGATCGCCGCGTCCTTGCCCGAGCCGAAGGCCATGAACAGCAGGCCGAAGATCATCACCAGCACCACCGGCACCACCACCGAAAGCCGCTGGCTGGCCGAGATCAGCTGTTCGAAGGTGCCGCCGTACTCGATCCAGTAGCCTTCCGGAAGCTCGACGTCACTCGCCAGCCGGCCCCGCAACTCCTCGACGAACGAGCCCAGGTCCCGGCCGCGGACGTTGGCGGTCACCACCACGCGCCGTTTTCCGTTCTCGCGGCTGACCTGGTTCGGACCCGGCGCGACCTCGACGCTGGCCAGCTGCGACAGCGGCACGTAGCCACCGCCCGCCGCCGCCGGCACGGGGATCGGCAGGGCGGCCAGCGCCTTCGGATCCTGGCGTTGCGCCTCCGGCAGGCGAACGACGATGTCGAAGCGGCGGTCGCCCTCGAACCACTGCCCGGCAGTCGCGCCGCCGACGGCCACGGACACCGCCTGCTGCAGCTCATCCAGCGACACGCCGTGGCGGGCCAGGGCGGCACGGTCCGGCGTCACGCTCATCAGCGGCAGGCCCGTGGTCTGCTCCAGCTTCACGTCGGCCGCGCCCTCGACGCCCTGGGCGACGCTCTCGATCTGCTCGCCCACGCGGGCCAGCTCAGCCAAGTCGTCGCCGTAGAGCTTGATTGCCACCTCGGCGCGCACGCCGGCAATCAGCTCGTTCATCCGCATCTGCACGGGCTGGGTGAACTCGTAGTTGTTGCCGGGGATCGCCCACACCGCCGCCTCGAGCTCGGCGATGAGCTGGTCACGCGGCTTGCGCGGGTCCGGCCAGTCCTCGCGGTCCTTGAGCATGATGAAGGTGTCGGCCACGGACGGCGGCATCGGATCGGTGGCCACTTCGGCCGTGCCGATCTTGCCCACTACCTCCTCCACCTCCGGGAACTGCTTGATGCGGGCCTCGAGCTGGCCCTGCATGGCGATGGCCTGGCTGAGGCTGGTGCCCGGGATGCGCAGCGCGTGCAGCGCAATGTCGCCTTCGTCGAGGCTGGGAATGAACTCGGTGCCCAGGCGCGTGGCCAGCCAGCCCGAGCCCGCCACCAGCACGGCGGCCGCCGCCACCACCGCCGCGCGCCGGGCCAGCACGCGCTCCAGCAGCGGCCGGTAGCTCCGGCTGATCCCGCGCATCACCCGCGTTTCCGATTCGGCCACCTTGCCGGTGACGAACAGCGCCACGGCCGCCGGCACGAAGGTCAGCGACAGCACCATCGCGGCGGTCAGCGCGATCACGACGGTGAAGGCCATCGGGTGGAACATCTTTCCCTCCACGCCCGTCAGCGCGAAGATCGGCAGGTACACCGCGGTGATGATGAACAGGCCGAACAGGCTGGGCTTGATCACCTCGGCGCTGGCGCTGGCCGCCAGCTCGAAGCGCTCGTCGCGGGTCAGCAGGCGGCCAAGCGCATGCTGGCGTTCGCCGAACCGGCGCAGGCAGTTCTCGACGATGATCACCGCGCCGTCCACGATCAGGCCGAAGTCCAGCGCGCCCAGGCTCATCAGGTTGGCCGAGACCTTGTTCTGGACCATGCCGGTGATGGTGAACAGCATCGTGAGCGGAATCACCGCCGCGGTGATCAGCGCCGCCCGGATGTTGCCCAGCAGCAGGAACAGCACCACCACCACCAGCAGCGCGCCCTCGAACAGGTTGGTGCGCACGGTGTCGATGGTGCGGTCCACCAGGTTGGTGCGGTCGTACACGGCGTGGGCGCGGACGCCGGCCGGCAGGCCCTGGTTGATCTCCTCGAGCTTGGCCGCGGTGCGCTGGGCCACGGCCCGGCTGTTCTCGCCGATCAGCATGAAGGTCGTGCCGAGCACGACTTCCTTGCCGTCCTTGGTGGCGGCGCCCGTGCGCAGCTCCTGGCCCTCGCCGACCGCGGCGATGTCGCGCAGGCGCAGCGGCAGGCCATCGCGGG
>CAXAYM010000381.1:0-2376 GCA_963973175.1 uncultured Arenimonas sp. | reverse complement strand
ACGCGGGGCCAGGAGCGCTGGCTGCCGACCGACGTGCCGGCGCTGTCGCTCGCGGCCAGCCCGGCGCTGGCGGTGGTGGACGCACTCACGCTCTACGGGTTCGCCGAAGACGAACCCCGCATGCTCGTCAGGCTGGCCTTTGCGCCCCACCTGGTGCACCGGCTCGACACTGCTGCCGACGCCAGCCCGCTGTCGATCGCCCGGCAACGGCGCGACGCCGGCCACTGGGCGGCGCAGCTCGAGTCGGTGCTGCTGCAGGTGCCGAGCCTTGCCTGTCCGGGCGAATTCAACCTGCTGGCCAACCCCGCGCATCCGGATTTCGCCCGGTTGCAGCGCTTTGATTCCCGGCCGCTGCATCTCGACCGCCGGCGGCAGAGCCACTAGGCCGGTGGGTGCAGCAGCTGCTCAATCATGTCCAGGCAGCGCTTGCCGTCCGACTCCATCTGCTCGAGCACGGGGTCGTGGCCGTTGATGCCGGCGTGCAGGCTGAGCACGCCGGCGTTCATGAGCAGCGAATTGAGGTGGTTGCGCAGCTGGTGTTCGACCATCAGCAAGGTCTCGCGGGACAGCGTCACCCAGGGATCGCGCTCGCCCGGTCCGCCGGCCAGGAAGGGCGCAAGGCCCGACAGGTAGTCGGCCAGCATCTGCCCCTCGTCCGGCGTCAGGCCGGGTGACGGGCGGAAGTGCAGGCGCAGCACCAGCCAACGCATCGGGCTGGCGGCAAAATCCATCGGGAAGTCCAGGCAAAGCACGCCCCGGGGAGCCGTCGGGCGGTCCTCCGCCGGCACCCACTGCGCGCCCTCGCAGCCGCGCGCAAGCAACCAGGTGCGCACGGCCGGCGGGAACAGCCGGACCAGCTCAGGCGGACTCTCCATCGGAATCCTCCGGTGGCGCGGTTTCGCCGGTGTCGTCGAGCGTGGGTGGCGCAACCGGCGTGGCCTGGTAGCTGTTGAGCCGGTTGTAGAGCGTCTTGGTGGCGATGCCCAGCACCTGTGCCGCACGGGCCTTGTTGTTGTCGAAGTAGGCCAGGGTCTTGAACAGCATGCGCCGTTCGATTTCGTGCAGCGGCGTACCGACCACGAAGGTGATCGAACTGGCGGTTTCCGCCGACGGGCCGGCCTCCTCGACCGGCAGCCCGGGCGTGACCAGATCGCCTTCGGCCAGGATGTAGGCGCGCTGGATGATGTTCTTGAGCTCGCGCACGTTGCCCGGCCAGCGATAGCGCTGCAGGCGTTCGGCGCCTTCGCGGGTGAGCACGCGCTGGGTGCCGCAGCGGCGGTTGAGCCGCTCGAGCAGCAGCTGGGCGATCGGCAGGATGTCCATCGGCCGCTCGCGCAGCGGCGGCACCGACATCGGGAATTCAGCCAGCCGGTAATACAGGTCCTCGCGCAGCCGGCCGGCGGCGATCGCCTCGCCGTGCGGCCGGTTGGTGGCCGAGATGATGCGCACGTCCAGGCCGATGTCCTCGGTGCCGCCAACGCGGCGGATGCGCCGGGTCTCGAGTGCGCGCAGCAGGTGCACCTGCAGGTGCACCGGCATTTCGCCGATCTCGTCGAGGAACAGCGTGCCGCCCTGGGCCTGTTCGAACAGGCCCAGATGGCGGGCATTGGCGCCGGTGAAGCTGCCGCGCTCGTGGCCGAAGAGCTGGCTCGTCAGCAGATCCTCGGGCACCGCGCCGCAGTTGAAGGCGAGGAAGGGACCGGGCCGGCCGCTCTCGGCGTGGATGGCCGCGGCCACCAGCTCCTTGCCGACGCCACTTTCGCCTTCGATGAACACGGAGGCGTCGGTCGGCGCCACGCGCCGCACCTGGCGGCGCAGCGCGTCCATCGCCGGCGACGGACCCGCGATGCCATGCCAGGGTTCGGTGATCGGGGGTTCGGCCGGCACCTGCCGGCTCGCGGCCGTCTGCAACAGCTGGCGGAAGGTCGCCACCTGCAGCGGCTTCACGACGTAATCGACGATCGGCAGGTGCATCGCCTTGAGCGCCGACTCCACCGTCGGGTGACCGGTGATCAGGATCACCTGCGTGCGGCCGCCCAGGTCCAGGTGTTCGAGCAGCTCCAGGCCGCTGCCATCGGGCAAGGAAAGATCCACCAGCGCGACGTCGAAGGCATGCTCGCGCAGGCGCAGCCGCGCCTGGCCCAGGCTGCCGGCGATCACCACTTCAAAACCGAGCGCCCGCGCGATCTCGGCCGCGGCCCGCACGAAGCCGACGTCGTCGTCGACGATCAGCAGGACGGGAACCTGTGCCATGGGCGTGACCTCCGGGGAAACCAGTCTGGACCAACGCGTTCGCGTGCGGAGTGCAGACGGTCACGGTTTCCCCGGAGGCTGTCGTTCTTGCAATGGCGGGTAGAACTTGCCGATGCCGCGATG
>CAXAYM010000380.1:0-2381 GCA_963973175.1 uncultured Arenimonas sp. | reverse complement strand
CGCGGCCGATTCCAGCAGGGCCTCGGCGCGGATGTCGTCGGAGTAGGCGAAGCCGGTCTTCTCGCCGCTGACCGCGCGCACGCCCACGCCCTGTTCGATCGCGTGCGACCCGTCCTTGACGATGCCGTCCTCGACCACCCAGCTTTCGCGGCGCGAATGCTGGAAATACAGATCGCCATAGTCCACGCCCGGCCCCATCAGGCGGCCGAACGCGGGCTCGAGGGCTTCCAGGCCGAGGCCGGCAGGGGTAAGCAGGCGCGACTGCGCCAGGGCAAGGGTCTGGGTCATCCGGGGGTTCGCTGGGGAAAGGCCGTAGTGTCCCAGATGCGGCCCGGAAACGCGGGTTTCAAGGCTCGCGCGGCGGTGGCGGCTCGGCCGGCGGGCCCTTTTCGACCACCTCGACCACCGGATCGCTCCAGTCGCCGGTGACGTGGTAAACGGTGCGCGCCGCTTGCTTGAGCGGTTTTTGCAGCACCGCCTGCGCCACCGCGCCGACCGCGGCGCCGACCGGGCCACCGGCGATCGCACCGATGGCCGGCAGCACGCCGCCGGCCTTGGGCAGGACCTCGATGCGCTGGTCGTACTGCTGGCTGCGCAGGTTGGTCGAGCCACTGACGCGGATCTCCGCCGCCGGGCCGTTGATCTGCAGCAGGTCGGTGCTTGCCACGCCATCGGCGAACACGAACTCGCCGGCCATGCTGTTGAAGCCGAAGCCCTTGTTGAAGAAGTCCTTGAAATCCAGGGTCAGCCGGCGCGGGATCTCGGCCAGGGAAATCAGCCCCAGCACGCGCCCGCCGCCGCCGGGTTCGACTTCGAGCAGGGCGCCCTCGCCCACTTCCACCTGCAGCCGGCCTTCGAAGCCCGCCAGCGAAAACTCACCCGGCGAGCCGGCCCAGCCCCCCTCGATACGGCCCGTGGTCGGCCCCTCCTCGACCATGCCGGCCAGGCCGAACGCCCCCAGCAGGTCGCCCAGCGCCCTGGCGGAAAAACCCACGTCGAAGTCCGAGCGGGTCGCGCCTTCCGCGGCACGCGTCCAGTCGCCCCTGGCGTCGAGCTGGTAGCCCTCGGAACGGGTGCTGAAGGTGTCGATGCGCAGGCCCGCCGGCACCGGATGCGCGCGCAGCTGCGCTTCGCCCAGCACCAGCTTGCCCATCCGCAGGTCGCGCACCTGGAAATCCAGCGGCGGCAGGGCAGCCGGGTCCTGGCCGCCCGGGGCGTCTTCGGCACCTTCAACTTCGGCACCGTCGGCTGCGGAGTCGGCAGGTCCGGTATCGGCGCGTTCCTCCGCGACGATCGTCTTTTCCGGCCAGTACAGGCGCTCCAGCCGGCCTTGCACCGTGGCGCCCCCGGCAAAGGGCACCACGATGTTGCCGCTGATCGCCGGGCCGTCGAAGGTCACCCGGGTGCGGTCCTGGCCGCGGGCCAGGCGCACGTGGGTGTCGGCGAACGTCGCGCCCATCAGGTCCAGCGCCTCCACGCGCAGGTCGACGCTGCGCAGGACGGTGCCGCCGCCCTCGGCCGGCGTCCCGTCGTCGCCGCTGCCGCCGGCAAATGCGATCCAGCCGGCGGCGTCCAGGGTCAGGCTCTGGCCAAGCACCACCAGGCCGGACTCCGGGAGGTCCAGCGGACCGTCTTCACCCAGCCGCAGCGCGCCGGTGAGGCGTCCCTGTTCGTCGATGCGGCCACGCAGGCGCGCCAGCGCACCCAGGCGCAGCTGGACTTCGCCCTTGCTCACCGGCAGCGGCACGTCCAGCCGCATCGGCAGGCCGGTTTCCGCGGGTTTGGCCAAGGGCGCCGGCAGGTCGAGCCTGACGCCGGCCAGGTCGCTTTCGACGCGAAGTCGTGAGGGCGGCGCCGCCTGCCCGGCCGCGGCCGCCGGGACGTCGACGCGGATGTCCCAGAAACCCCGGCCGTCCACGTGCGGGTCCAGCCAGGCCAGCGGCGGATGCCGGGCCAGCAGGTCCTTGACCGGGAATTCCCCGAGCAGGCGCGCACGCGCCGCCAGCGCCGGGTCGTCGGTGTCGTGGCCGACCGCCAGGTTGAACACGCCGGGCTGGCCGTCGAACTGCACCTGCAGGTCTTCGGTGTAGAACCCGCCGGCGCTGAAGCGGGTGCGGCCGCTGACGTCGGTGAAGACGATGTCCCAGCGCGGATCGGCCAGGCGCGCCTGCGCCAGGTCCAGGCTGCCTTCGATGCGGCGGCCGTCCAGCCGCGCCACCAGCGGCAGGTCCAGCAGCAGCGAGACCCGCGCCAGGCCGGAGATGCTGGTTTCACGCAGGTGCTCGCCGTAGTCCTTCTCGAGCGGGCTGGCGAGCATCAGCGACTGCAGGGTTTCACCGCGGGTGGCCGAGGAAACGTCCAGCAGCAGGCGCGGGTCGCGG
>CAXAYM010000379.1:0-2411 GCA_963973175.1 uncultured Arenimonas sp. | reverse complement strand
CAAGATGCTGCCACTATGGGGTGACCTGTTGCGCTGGAGCCCGGAGCCCGCGTTCGCGGCCGTGAACGCGCCGCTGTTCGCGATCAACGGCGAAATGATGATGCCGGTGCCTTCGCGAAGCAGCGCAGGTACCTGGTAGCACAGGGATTTTCCGGCGCCGGTGGGCATCAGCACCAGGCAGTCGCCGCCGCCGACCAGGTGGTCGACCACGGCGGCCTGCTGGCCACGGAATTCGGCATGGCCGAATACGCGGCGCAGCAGGTCGAGGGCAGGGGTCGTCATGGCGCCATTTTAGCCGCTGCCGGCGGGTCCGGACCCGCGCCTTCTTCACGTTGGTTAAACTCGGGACGCCAACGCTGCGTTCGACCAAGACCAAAACCAGAAAGGAACGACATGAACACGATCCGGATCTCCCTTCTCGCCGCGGCCGTGCTGGCCCTCTCCGCCTGCGGCGGGAAGCAGCCCGGCGACACCATCATCGACATGCAGGCCGAGGTCTGCGCCACGGGTGACCCGTCGGTGATGCAGAAGTACGTTTCCAAGAAGTCCCAGCCCGCCGTCGGCATGATTTCGGCGGTGATGGCCGAGCCGGCCAAGGCCGAGCAGATGAAGGCGCAGATCACGCAAGAGTGCGAGAACGCCGCCGAGATCGAGATCCTCGAGACCAAGATCGAGGGCGACAAGGCCACCGTGCGCTACCGCAACCCCGAGGGCAAGGAAGAAACCGACACCCTGGTGAAGGAAGACGGCGAGTGGAAGCTGGACTTCAACCTCGACAAGTAAGCCCATGCGCCTGACCGGCCCCCTGGCCGCCGCCGCCCTGGCGGTGGCCCTGGCGGGCCCCGGGGCGGCGCGGCTTCCGCCCTCCCCGGCGCTGCCTGCCCTGCTGGACGTGGCCCCCCTGTCCGACTGGCAGGACGGACTGCGGCCGGGCGACCTCGTGTTCCGGCGTGGCAACGGGCGCTGGAGCGGCTATTTCGCCGGTGTCTCCGGCGACGAGGGCTTTTTCAGCCATGTCGGCCTGCTGGTGCGCGAAAACGGAGGCTGGCAGGTCGTGCATACCGAAGCCGACGACCGCACCGGCATCGGCGGCGTGCGCAGCGACAGCCTGGGGCATTTCCTGGCCGAGGCCCAGGGCGTGGCGGTGGTGCGGCCGCGGCTGGAACCGGCGCAGTCCGCCCGGGCCGTGGAACTGGCGCGGGACCCGGCCTGGCAGGCGATTCCCTTCGATGCCCGCTTCCGGCTCGATGACGAGGGCGAGGCGATGTATTGCACCGAATGGGTCCAGGCCCTGGTGCTGGCGGCGACCGGCGAGGACATCGCCCGGCCGCGCAGCCATTTCGGCCGCATCGAGATCATCAGCATCGACGACCTGCGGCTCAGCGCCCGGGTCGAGCCCGTGTTCGACCACAGGCTGGCGACCGCGGGCCGCTGACGGCGCTCACTCGAGCAGCGAGCGAAGCATCCAGGCGTATTTCTCGTGGATCTGCAGCCGCTGCGTGGCCAGGTCCACGCTCGGGTCGTCGCCGGCAGCCTCGCCGGTCTTGATCACCTTGCGCGCGGTGCGGCACACGGCCTCGTTGCCGCTGACCAGCTGGCGGACCATGGCCTGCCAGTCCAGGCCACCCGGCGACTCTTCTTCCTTGATCGAGGACAGTTTCACGAACTCGGCGTAGGAGCCCGGCGCGGTGAAGCCCAGCGCCCGGATGCGCTCGGCGATTTCGTCCAGCGCGGTCCACTGCTCGGTGTACTGGGTCATGAACATCGCATGCAGGCTGTTGAACATCGGCCCGGTGACGTTCCAGTGGAAGTTGTGGGTCTTGAGGTACAGCGTGTAGCTGTCGGACAGGAAGGCGGAGAGGCTCTCGGCCACCTTGCGGCGATCCTTCTCGCTGATGCCGATGTCGATCTTCGGTGCCGACGACGCGGCAGCGGCGGGCTTCTTCGGTTTCGATGCCATGGCGGGACTCCTGTGGGATGGGACGTTTCAATCCTACTCCGGCCCGGGTTGAAGTCGGATGAACCCTCTGCGACGTTAGAATGGCGTTATATGCCCGCCCGACCGGCCCCGCTTTCCGCGCTTCCCGACGACGCCGTGCCCAGCCGCGAACGCGGCCGGCTGCTGCGCCTGCGCGGCGCCGCGCGCAAGGCGCCGGACGACGCCGGCAAGCGCGAGGCCTATGAAACCGCCCTGGCCACCGCGAAGGCGAGCTTCGCCGAGCGCCAGGCGAAGCGGCCGGTGCCGCGTTTCGACGACAGCCTGCCGGTGTCGCGCGCGGCCGACACCCTGGTCGACCTGATCCGCAAACACCCGGTGGTGGTGGTGGCGGGCGAAACCGGCTCGGGCAAGACCACCCAGCTGCCGAAGCTGTGCCTGGCCGCCGGCCGCGGCGGCGCCGGGCTCATCGGCT
>CAXAYM010000378.1:0-2412 GCA_963973175.1 uncultured Arenimonas sp. | reverse complement strand
AGCGCCGGCGGCGCCGCGCCGGCCAGGCCGCCGATGACGATGTTCTGCGGCGTCGCGCGCTTGAGGTAGCCGGTGTAGACGACGGCATAGCCGATCAGCGAGGCAAAGGTGAGCGCCGCCGTGAATACGTTCACGCGCCAGGCAAGGATCAGCATCGACACCGCGCCCAGCACCAGCGCGAAGCCCAGCACCTGCGCCGGCCGCAGCGAACCGGTGGCCAGCGGCCGGTGCTGGGTGCGCGCCATCAGCACGTCGATGCGCTGGTCGAGCAGGTGGTTGATCGCCGCCGCCGAGGACGCTGCCAGCCAAATGCCGAGCGCGCCCAGCACCATGCGTTCCCAAGGCAGGGGTTCGCCCGGTTCGATCGCCAGGAACATGCCGATGATCGCGGTGAACACGATCAGCGCCACCACCCGCGGCTTGGTCAGCTCCCAGTAGGCGGCCAGCGGCAGGCTCATTCCGGTGCCCGCAGCCGCGCCAGCAGGCCCACCACCGTGAACAGCAGCAGCGCCGCGCCGGCGTTGTGCGCCACCGCCACCCACAGCGGCAGGCCCAGCACGATGTTGCTGATGCCCAGCGCGACCTGGGCGCACAGCAGCACCAGCAACAGGCCGCCGGAATAGCGCAGCCCGGTCGAGCGCAGCAGCCTGATCGCGACCATCAGCAGGTGGCCGACCACCAGGATCGCCATCAGCCGGTGCGCCATCTGGATGGCCACGCGCGCCGGGCCATCGAGCACGCCGCCTTCGTAGTCCACGCCGATGCCGCGCCAGAGCACGAAGCCCTCCCGGTAGTCCTGCTCCGGCCACCACTGGCCCAGGCAGGTCGGGTAGTCGGTGCCGCAGGCCAGCGCGGCGTAGTTGGCGCTGGTCCAGCCGCCCAGGGCGATCTGGATCACCAGCAGCACCAGGCCGATCCACAGCAGCCGCCGCAGCTTCGGCGCCTCGGCGCTGACCAGCGGTCCCCAGGGCGTGGTCTTCCAGGCCAGCCAGGTCAGCAGCGACAGCGTCAGCAGCCCGCCCATCAGATGGGCCATCACGATCACCGGCTTCACCAGCCAGATCACGGTCCACATGCCCAGCACCGCCTGGAACACGATGACCATCAGCAGCAGGGTGGACAGGCGCGCCGCATCGACGTTCGACCAGCGCAGCGCCTGTACCAGCAGGATCAGTTCACCGGCCAGCCACAGCGCCACGGACAGTTCGTGGTTGGGCGCCATGCCCACGCCCATGTACACCGGGATCGACAGCGCCACTAGGCCCGAGGCGGCCAGCACGCTGGCGACGCCGCCCTTGCGCTTGCGCGCGGCCAGCAGGGCGAGGCTGAGCACCAGCACGCCCAGCAGCGCGGCGATGTGGCGGTGGAATTGCTCGCGCCAGGCCTTGGACACCTCGACCGCGCGTTCGAAGCCTTCGTTGGCGGCCGCGATCTCATGGTCCTGGGTCGGCCAGGTGGCCTTGCCGTAGCAGGTGGGCCAGTCCGGGCAGCTCAGGCCGGCGTTGGACAGGCGGACGAAACCGCCGAACACGATCACGACCAGGGCCAGCAGCACGGCCGCCCAGGCGAGGCGATGGAAATGACGGGAGGGAGCGTTCATCAGGGGCCTACTTCAACACACGACCGAGGTCCTTGCGCATGCCGGACGGATTGAAGCCCGGGGCGTAGCGCAGGACCAGGTAACCATTGGGATCGGCCAGGTAGGCCGGCAACGCGTCGGGACGCGCCGTGTCGGGCAGTTTCGCCGCCAGGGCCGGGCTGGCCTGCATCGGAACCAGGCCGGCGAATTCCGGGGCGCCGGCGGGCACGTCGCCGAACCACAGCACCTTCAGGCGCTCGGCATGGCGGCCTTCCGACACCCAGACCCGCTGCAGGGCGGCCAGCATCTGCGCGCAGGGGTCGCCGCAGCCTTCCGGCGCGACGAAGACCACGTGCCAGTTGCGCTCGGCCGGCTGCCATTGCCAGTCGCTGCCGTCGGCGCGTGTCAGCGGGAGCTCGCGCAGGTCCGGGTAGGGATCGAGCATTTCGCCGATGTTTCGGGTCTGGCTGGGTTTCCAGCCGCCGAAAAACAGCGTCGCGGCGATGCCGAAGCTGCCCAGGAAAAAGGCCGCGACCAACAGCAGCTGAAGGCGCGAGCGGGTCTTGGAGGGCGGGGTGTTGCTGGACGAAGTCATGGGCGTTTCCGGAACCACAGCAGGAGGGTCACCACGAGGGTGGCGAAGGCCAGGCCAAACCACTGGATGGCGTAGCCGCGGTGTTTTTCGGGAGGCAGCGTATTGGCAAGCACCTCAAGATCGCGTTCATGGCCCAGCGGCAGCGACGGGTCCAGGCGCAGCACGCGCGGCGCCAGCGCCGGCAGCTGCCAGGCACGCGCGACCGCAGCGGGCTCGAGATGCAGCGCCAACCAGCGCG
>CAXAYM010000377.1:0-2419 GCA_963973175.1 uncultured Arenimonas sp. | reverse complement strand
CGGCAAGCAGGTCGCCGTGCTGGTGCCGACGACGCTGCTGGCCGAGCAGCACTACCGCAACTTCCGCGACCGCTACGCCGACTGGCCGATCCGGGTCGAGGTGCTCAGCCGCTTCAAGTCGGCCAAGGAGATCAAGGCCGCGCTGGCGCAGCTGGCCGAGGGCAAGATCGACGTGATCGTCGGCACCCACCGCCTGCTGCAGCCGGACGTGAAGTTCCAGGACCTGGGCCTGGTGATCGTCGACGAGGAGCAGCGTTTCGGCGTGCGCCAGAAGGAGGCCCTGAAGGCACTGCGCGCCGAGGTGCACCTGCTCACGCTCACCGCCACGCCGATCCCGCGCACGCTGAACATGGCCATGAGCGGCCTGCGCGAACTGAGCATCATCGCCACGCCGCCGGCGCACCGCCTCGCGGTGCAGACGGTCATCACGCCCTGGGACGCCAACCTGCTGCGCGAAGCCTTCCAGCGCGAACTGGCGCGCGGCGGCCAGGTTTATTTCCTGCACAACGAAGTCGACAGCATCGAGAAGATGGCGCGCGACCTGGCCGACCTGGTGCCGGCGGCGCGCGTTCGCGTGGCCCACGGCCAGATGCCCGAACGCGAACTCGAGCAGGTGATGCTCGACTTCCACCGCCAGCGCTTCAACGTGCTGGTGTGCACGACGATCATTGAATCGGGCATCGACATCCCGAGCGCCAACACCATCATCATCCACCGCGCCGACCGGTTCGGCCTGGCCCAGCTGCACCAGCTGCGCGGCCGCGTCGGTCGCAGCCACCACCGCGCCTATGCCTACCTGGTGGTGCCGGACAAGAAATCGCTGACGCCGGACGCGGAAAAGCGCCTGGAAGCCCTGGCCTCGCTCGAAGAGCTGGGCGCCGGCTTCACGCTGGCCACGCATGACCTGGAGATCCGCGGTGCCGGCGAACTGCTGGGCGAGGACCAGAGTGGCCAGATGGCCGAGATCGGCTTCTCGCTCTACACCGAGCTGCTCGAGCGCGCGGTGAAGTCGATCAAATCCGGCAAGCTGCCCGAACTCGACCCCGCCCAGCGCCACGGCGCCGACGTCGAGCTGCACGTGCCCGCGCTGATCCCCGAAGACTATCTGCCGGACGTGCACGCCCGCCTGACGCTGTACAAGCGCATCGCCTCGGCGCGCGACGCCGATGCCCTGAAGGAACTGCAGGTGGAGATGGTGGACCGCTTCGGGCTGCTGCCCGACCCGGCCAAGCAGCTGTTCGCGATCGCCGAGCTCAAGCTCGAAGCGACGCCGCTCGGCATCCGCAAGCTGGAGCTGGGGCCCAACGGCGGCCGCTGCCATTTCCTGCCGCAGCCCAACATCGACCCGATGTCGGTGATCCGCCTGATCCAGTCCCAGCCCAGGGTGTATTCGATGGACGGGCCGGACAAGCTGCGCATCCGCATGGAGCTGCCCGACGCCGGCTCGCGCCTGCGCACGGCCCGCGGCCTGCTGGCCCTGCTCGTGCACGGCTGACCCTTCGGCACTGCCGCCCCGGCCCGGGGCGGCTAGACTGGGCCGGACCGCCAGGGGGAAACCACCATGTCGCTGCTGACGCTGCTCATGCTTACGCTTTCGATCGCCTCGCCCACCGCCCTGCCCGCCCACGACGGCATCGCCGTGGTCGTGGTGCGCCACGCCGAGAAGGACGACGACGACAAGCTCGATCCGTCCCTGGCCGGCAATGGCGAAGTGCGCGCCCAGGCACTGGCGGCCACCCTGGCGGGCGCCGGCCTGGACCGGGCCATCGCCACCCAGTTCCGCCGGACGCGCGATACGGCCGCGCCAGCGGCCGCCGCCGCGGGCATCGACGTCGAGGTGCGCGAGATCAACGGCGACAATGCCGCGACCTACGCCAGCGACCTCGCCGCCGACCTGCGCGCGATGCCGGCCGGCAGCACGGTGCTGGTGGTCGGACACAGCAACACCGTGCCCGGCATCGTCGAGGCGCTGTCCGGCCAGGCGCCGGAAGCGATGCCGGAAACCGAATACGATCGCTACACCCTGGTGCTGCTCGATGCCGACGGCGGCGCCCGGGTCATCACCAGCCGGTACTGAGGAGCGCGCCACGCCCCGGATCATCCCTCCCCGCGTGCACGACCTCGGCGGCGGTTTCACCGTCAAGCGCCTGATCCCGCATGCCAGCTGCCGCAGCGTCGGCCCCTTCGTGTTCTTCGACCACATCGGCCCGGCGGAGCTGGGACCGGACATGCCGCTGGACGTGCGGCCGCACCCGCACATCGGGCTGGCCACGGTCACCTACCTGTGGGAGGGCGTGATCATGCATCGCGACAGCCTCGGTTCCGCCCAGGAAATCCAGCCAGGCGACGTCAACTGGATGACCGCCGGCCGCGGCATCGTGCACTCCGAGCGCACGCCCGACCGACTGCGCGGGCAGCG
>CAXAYM010000376.1:0-2420 GCA_963973175.1 uncultured Arenimonas sp. | reverse complement strand
AAGTTCCGCGCGTACGCGCTCGACGCCGGTTTCAAGCGCGATGCCGCGCGGCGGCACGATGTTCAGGGTGACGGTTCGGCGGCCGTCCAGGCGCCGGATCGAATCGGTGTCGGCGCTTTCGCGCAGGTCGGCCAGGGCCGACAGCGGGAGCACCGCGCCGGAAGGCGTGGCCACCGGCAACTCGCGCAGGGCATCGAGCTGCTGCGTGCCGGCGCCGCCGAACAGGTAGATATCGACCTTGTCGTCGCCCAGGATCAGCTCGTCGACGAAGGCGCCGTCGCTGAGCGCCGCCACCGCGAAGCCGAAGCCGGCGGCGTCGTAACCGACCTCGGCCAGGCGCTCCCAGCGCGGCACCAACTCGACCAGGGGTTGGTCCAGGCTCAGACTGGACGGATCGGAGCCGATGCGCGCACCGGGAAACAGCTCCTCGGCGCGCCGGTAACCGCGTTCGGCCACCGCGTAAAGCTCGGCCAGCTCGATGCCGGAGATGTCGAGGTTGATGCTGCGCGACCCCCCGTCGTTGCTGGAGATGATCGAGCCGCGGGATGAGAACGCGCGCATGCCCGGGTAAGCCCGGAAGCGCCGGTCCAGCGCGTCCATCACCGCTTCGATGTCGGCCGGGTCCACCGGCTCGGCGATGATGCGCAGGCCGCCGGGGCTGGCGGAGAGGTTGTAGTAGGCCAGCGGCGGCAGGTCGGTGTCGCCGTTTTCATAGGCGTCGCGGTCGGCTTTCACCTGCGGGCCGATGTCGGCCATCACCTCGCGGGCGATGCCCTCCATCTCGGCCAGGTTGTAGCCGGGCGGCGCGATCATGCGCGCGAAGGTCTTGGGCTCTTCGCCTTCGGGCAGGTACTCGGCCGGCGGCGTCAGCAGCCACAGCGCCAGGACGGCCAGGCCAACGGTGCCCACGAGCACCTGCAGGCGACGGCGGGAAGTGGCGGCCAGCCAGTGGGTGCCGCTGGCGATGCGGTCGAACCAGGCCTGGCCGGGCACGCGTTCCTGGCCCTGGATGCCGAAGGACAGGCGCCCGGCGAGCGCCGGCACCACCGTCACGGCGATCAGCATCGAAGCCAGGATCGAGGCCGAGATGGCGATGGCGATGTCCGAATACAGCTGGCCGGCTTCTTCCTGGATGAACAGGATCGGCGCGAACACCAGCACCGTGGTCAGCGTGGAGGCCAGCACGGCCGGCCAGACGCGGCGCACGCCGGCCAGCGCGCTTTCCATGCGGCCCAGGCCCTTGCGCCGGGCCTGGTCGATGCTCTCGAGCACGACGATGGTGTTGTCCACCGTCATGCCGATGGCGAAGGCGACGCCCGCCAGGGAAATGACGTTGAGCGTGCGCCCGGCCAGCAGCAGGCCGACGAAGGCGGCGATGGTGCAGATGGGGATTGCGATGACACCGGTCAGCGTCTGCCGCTTCGAGCGCAGGAAGGCGAACATCACCAGCGTCGCCAGGCCCGCGCCCAGGGCCAGGTTGGTCCAGACGTTGGCGACCGAGTCCTCGACGTAGCGTGCGTCGTCGCTCGACAGCGTCAGCTCCAGGCCCAGCGGCGCCAGCAGGTCGGCGTTGACCTCGTCGACCGCCGGCAGGATGGCGCGCTTGATGGCGATGACGTTCGAACCCGGCTCGCGGCGGATCGACAGGCTCAGCGCCGGCTCGCCGTTGTTGAAGCTCAGCTCCCGGCGTTCGTAATGGTCGAGCTTCACGTCGGCGATGTCGCGAAGGCGCACCACCAGGTTGTCGCCGCTGGCGATGACCAGGTCCTGCAGCTGCCCGATGTCGCGCACGCGGCCGACGGTGCGCAGCAGGTAGCGGCGCTTGCCGCTGTCGAGGTCGCCGCCGGAGGTGTCGCGGTTGCGCGCGCGCACGGCCTCGCGCACCTGCGACAGGGTCAGGCCGCGTTCGGCCAGCCGGCCCGGGTCGACTTCGATCCGCACCTGGCGTTCGCTGCCGCCGCCCACCTGCACCAGGGCGACGCCCGGCACGCGTTCCAGCCGCGGCCGCACGAAGTCCTCGACGTAGTCGCGCATCATGTCCAGGTCGAGCTCGAGCGGACTGTCCTCGCGCGCGCCGATGCGGAAGTACATGAAGGCGTTGTTGGAGAAGGAACTCGTGGAAAGGCTCGGCTGGTCGACGTTTTCCGGGTAGTCCGACACCTGGCTGAGCGCGTTCGAGGTGCGGATCAGCGCCTCGTTGATGTCCACGCCGAACGGGAACTCCAGCTCGATGCTGGCCTGGCCGGTGCTGGCGCTCGAGACCATGCGGCTGAGGTTGGGGATGGTGCGCAGGTATTTTTCCTGCTCGAGCAGGATTTCCTGCTCCACGTCCTGGGGCGTCGCGCCGGGCCAGCGGGTCTGCACGCCGATGGTGCGCACTTCCAGGTCGGGGATCATCTGCACCGGCACACGCAGGGCAG
>CAXAYM010000375.1:0-2436 GCA_963973175.1 uncultured Arenimonas sp. | reverse complement strand
GCCCGCCTGCACCTGGCGCGCCGCGTCCGCCGGCAGCACCCAGGACAGCATCGGCGGCTTGAGCACCGCTTCGAAGGCCTCGCGCGAGAGCCGCATCAGCTGGCCGCCTTGCATCATGCGCACCGTCGCGTTGCGCGGCAGGTTCGACAGCAGCGCGTCCTCGCCGAAGGTATCGCCCTCGCGCAGGTAGGCCACCACCTGCGGCGCCCCGTCCAGGTACTTCGACACCGACGCCGTTCCCGAACGCACCACGTAGAAATAGTCCGCCGGATCGCCCTCGCGCATCACGATCTCGCTGGGCTTGACCGTCACCGGCTCGAACATCTGGAACATCTTCTCGATGTTGCCGGTCGGCAGGCGCGCGAAGGCCGGCGCGCGCAGCAGCCGGAAGACCCAGTCGTTGCCGCCGGGCGAACTGCCGAAGTGGCGGTAGTTGTCCTCGCGGCTGAGCTGGTCCCAGGTGATCAGCTTCTCCAGGTAACGCCGGTCCACGCGCATCACCTTGGCCTTGGAGGACACGACCTTGGCGGTGAAGCGGCGCGGGATCGCGTCGTTGAGCGAATAGCGGCCGTGCGGCGCCGAGGCGATATGGGCCACGTTGCGCCCGTCCGGATAGACGCAGCGGAGCTCGCCCTCGAGAAGGTAGATCGTGTCGTCATCGAGGTCGCCGGCTTCGAACACGTTGTCGCCGCGCTGGTACTCCGACACCAGGGCCTCGCGGGCCAGCTGGTCCCGGGTTTCCTGGCGCAGGGACTCCAGCGGAAACAGACGGGCGAGTTCAGTGGCGGGAACGGGCATGGGGCGGCTCCGGGAGCGAATGCCCCCGAGTCTATCGCCGGGCGGGGTGAAAGCGGTAGTCGGGCGCCCCTGGCGGGGGACCAGAAGGGGCGAGTGCTTTGGCCCGGCCAAAAAAGAAGGCCCCCTTCCGGGGGCCTTCTTCATTTTGGCTGGGGGACTAGGATTCGAACCTAGATAGGCAGAGTCAGAGTCTGCAGTCCTACCATTAGACGATCCCCCAATTCCGGGACCGCGCCAGTCTACGAAGTGATTAGCGCTTCGAGAACTGGGTGGCGCGGCGGGCCTTGTGCAGGCCGACCTTCTTGCGCTCGACCTCGCGGGCGTCGCGGGTCATCAGGCCGGCCTTGCGCAGCTCCGGCTTGAGCGTGTCGTTGTACTCGACCAGCGCGCGGGCGATGCCCAGGCGGATGGCGCCGGCCTGGCCGGTGATGCCACCGCCCTCGACCGTGACCGTGAAGTCGAACTTGTCGGCCATGTCGCTGACCACGAGCGGCTGGCGCACGATCATGCGCGAGGTCTCGCGGCCGAAGAACTCGTCGACCGGACGGCCGTTGACGACGATCTTGCCGCTGCCCGAGCGCATGAAGACGCGGGCGGTGGAGGACTTGCGACGGCCGGTGCCGTAGTTCTGCTGGGTAGCCATAAAGTTGCCTTAAGCCTTGAAGTCCAGCGCCTGCGGCTGCTGGGCGGAGTGCGGATGCTCGGAGCCCTTGTACACCTTGAGCTTGCGGAACATGGCGCGACCGAGCGGGTTCTTGGGCAGCATGCCCTTGACGCCGATTTCGATCACCCGCTCCGGGTGCGCGTCGAGCGCCTGGCCGAGGGACTCGGTCTTCAGGTTGCCGACGTAGCCGGTGAAGCGGTGGTACTTCTTGTCCTGCAGCTTGTTGCCGGTGACGTGGATCTTCTCGGCATTGATCACGACGAGGTAATCGCCGGTATCGACGTGCGGGGTGTATTCCGGCTTGTGCTTGCCGCGCAGACGGCGCGCGAGTTCCGAGCACAGGCGACCAAGGGTCTTGCCGCTGGCATCGACAACATACCAGTCCTGCTTGACGGTCTCCGGCTTGGCGCTGACGGTCATGGACTTCATGACGGCTCCAAATGAGAAATCGGGGTTGAAAGAAGCGGAATGATAGCCGCCCTTTGGCCCTCATGCAAGCCTGTTTTAACCCCGTGTTAGCATCGCCGCATGCCCGCCACGCCGCCCCTGGCCCGCCCCGCCCCGCCCCCGGCGCCGGGCCCCGCGCCCCTGCTGGCGCTGGCCGACCAGTGCGTCCAGTGCGGCCTGTGCCTGCCGCATTGCCCCACCTACCAGCTGGACAGGACCGAAGCCGAGTCCCCGCGCGGCCGCATCGCCTACGTGCGCGCGGTGGCCTCGGGCCAGTTGGCCCCGGGCCCGGTGGGCGACACCCATCTCGACCATTGCCTGGGCTGCCGACGCTGCGAAGCCGCCTGCCCGGCCGGCGTGCGCTACGGCGAGTTGCTGGAAGGCGCCCGCGCCGCACAGGCCCGGCGCCGCCCCCCGCCCGCCCGGATCCGTGCCGTCCTGGCCCTGCTCGCCCGACCCCGCCTGCTGGCGTTCCTGGCCCGGCTGCAGCCACTGGCCAGGCTGCTGCCGCGTCGCTGGCAGGGGGG
>CAXAYM010000374.1:0-2467 GCA_963973175.1 uncultured Arenimonas sp. | reverse complement strand
CCGAAGGCGCCGCGACAGAAGCAAAACCCTGAAGCCGCCGTCGGCTTATTCGGTGGCGTCCGGGTGCTTGAGGCGATCACCCTGGTGGACCGGGCGGATGCCGTTCATCACCAGCGCGTAGGCGACCTTGTCGAAGGTGCGGAAGACCATCAGGTTGCCGACGAACTCGTCCGGCAGCTGCACCTTGTCGAACTTGGCGGCCACGCCGCTGCGGTTCGCCACGGTGTCGGGCACCCTGGTGCCTTCGTTCCAGATCGACATGACATGGCCGTTGCGGATACCGTCGCGGGCGCCGGCCGAAATGGCCACCACCAGGTTCGGCCCGGCCTGCAGGCCATCCGCGACCGCCAGGATGCGGGCGTTGGCCGGCACCACGTCCGGTGCGCGCGGCACGAACTGCAGGTCGTAGGGCTGGGCCTCGGACGGCATCACGCGGTCGCCGACGCGGATTTCGCGGCCTTCGTCGCGCAGCACCACGGTGGCGACTTCGCCCTGGACGCGGGTCACTTCGCCGGTGGCGTGGATCTGCAGCTCGTAGCCGAGCTTCTCACCGGTCGCTTCGCCGAAGCCCGGCGGCACGGTCCAGTGCGAGTGGTGGCGGTCGCCGCGGAAGTCGAGCGGGGTGGCGCCCGGCAGGTTGCGGCCGTTGCCGCCGCCGAAGACGTTCACCGGACGGGCGATGTCGACCACCATGCCCGGCGCCGCGCCCTGCAGGCCGCGCACATAGACCAGTTGGCCGGCGACGCTGTAGAGGCGATCATCCTCGGTGCCGATGACGTAGGGCAGGGCCTTCGGGTTCTCGACCACCGTGAAGTGCTTGAGCAGCGCCTCGATCTCCGACAGCGGGATGGTATCCACTGCCTCGCCGACCTGCGGGCCCTCGGCGCGGATGCGCGGCTCGCCGTCGACATAGACCAGGCTCAGCACCTGGCCCGGGAAGATGAGATGCGGGTTTTCCACCTGCGGGTTGGCCTGCCAGATCTCCGGCCAGAGCCAGGGCTTGGACAGGAAGCGTCCCGCGATGTCCCAGAGGGTATCGCCCCTCTTCACCACGTAGGTGGTTGGGTGGTCTTCGCGAAGATCGACCGCGAGAGCGGCCGCCGCGAAGGTGAGCAACATGGCAGCTGTAACTGCAAGAAGCCGTTTAAGCATGGCGGCTATCCACCTGATTTCCCCGGACAGGTTGGGCGACTATAGCCCAAATCCGGCCCCGGGTTGCAAGCCCGCCGGGGGTATACTGTCGTGCCGGCCCCTTGAGGTCCGGGCCCTTGTTCCCCATCTTTCCGTCCATGGCCAAGCTCCCTATCCTGGAATTCCCCGATCCCCGCCTTCGCACGGTCGCAAAACCGGTCGAAACCGTCGATGACGCCCTGCGGGTCCTGGTGGACGATATGTTCGAGACCATGTACGCGGCCCCGGGCATCGGGCTGGCCGCGACCCAGGTCGACGTGCACCAGCGCCTCCTCGTCCTTGACGTAAGCGAGGACCAGAGCCGGCCAATGGTGTTCATCAACCCCGAAATCCTCTCCGCGGAAGGCCACCAGGTCTACCAGGAAGGCTGCCTGTCCGTCCCGGGCATCTATGCCGACGTCAAACGCGCCAATTCGGTGCGGGTCAGGGCCCTGGACCGCGACGGCAAGGAATTCGAGATCGAGGCCGACGGCCTGCTGGCGGTGTGCATCCAGCACGAAATGGACCACCTGGCCGGCAAGGTCTTCGTGGACTATCTCTCGCCGCTCAAGCGCGAACAGGTTCGCAAGAAGCTCGCCAAGCAGCAGCGCGACGCCAGCGCCGCCTGAGATGTCCCTGCGTATCGTCTTCGCGGGCACGCCGGCCTTCGCCGTGCCCTGCCTGCGTGCGGCCGCCGCCCGCGGGGAAGTGGTGGGCGTCTACACCCAGCCCGACCGGCCCGCCGGCCGCGGCCGCCAGCTCGCGCCCTCGCCGGTGAAAGTCGAGGCGCTGGCGCGCCAGCTGCCGGTGTTCCAGCCGGAAAACTTCAAGTCCGAAGCCGCCCGCGACCAGCTGCGCGCACTGCAGCCCGACCTGATGGTGGTGGTGGCCTACGGCCTGATCCTGCCCCAGTCGGTGCTCGACATCCCCGCCCAGGGCTGCTGGAACGTGCACGCCTCGCTGCTGCCACGCTGGCGCGGCGCCGCGCCGATCCAGCGCGCCATCGAGGCCGGCGACACCGAGTCCGGCGTCTGCCTGATGCAGATGGAAAAAGGCCTGGATACCGGCCCGGTGCTGCTGTCGCTTTCCACGCCGGTTTCCGACGAGGACACGGGCGGTTCGCTTCACGACCGCCTGTCCGAACTGGGGGCGGAGGTGCTGTCGGACGGCCTCAAGCTGCTGCGCGCCGGCATGCGCCCGGTGCCGCAGCCGCAGCCCGCCGAAGGCGTCACCTACGCCCACAAGCTCGACAAGGCCGAGGCCCGGCTGGACTGGTCGCGCCCGGCCGCCGAACTCG
>CAXAYM010000373.1:0-2477 GCA_963973175.1 uncultured Arenimonas sp. | reverse complement strand
GAAATGATCCGGCGCCACGTGATCGCCGCCTTTTTCAAGGCAGGTGGTCAGAGCGGTGTGCTGGCAGTGCTGATAGCAGTCCAGACAGCTGCGGATGCAGGCCTGCAGTTCGGAAGACATGTGGTGCATGGGGGGGCTCCTTAACGAGAGATAGGGGGGCGAGCCAAGGATTTAGTCAGCCCGCGCGTGTCGTGCTGCAAGATCAATGCCAGTCTGCGCGGTCCGTTGTGCCGCATCTTCCCGCCGTTCGATGCAAGACGGCACTGCAATAGTCATGCTGATTGCACAGATGTCCGGCAGATTGCACGCAGCAGCCGTATCCTCGGGCAAGGGTACTAAGGTCGCTTTGAGGCGGGCCGCCGAGTGATGACCGTGCGCAGCGCCGGGGACAGAATCGATGAACCCGGACCTGCCGGTGATTGAGAACACGCCGCGCAGTGCCTCAGCCATCGCACTTTTCCGTAGGCGCGAGCTAACAACGCCGAAACATCCGACGTTACGCGGAGTCTCTGTAAGCGAGCAGGCGCAGCGCGTTCGCCACGACCAGGAGGGTGGAACCCTCGTGGAAGAGCACGGCGACGCCCATCTTCATGCCCAGGATCGTCGCCGGAATGAGCAAGGCCACCATGCCCAGGCTGGCCCACAAGTTCTGGCGGATGATGCGCCGGGTCTGCCGGCTCAACCCCACGACGAACGGCAGGTGCTCAAGCTTGTCGCCCATCAAGGCCACGTCCGCTGTCTCGAGCGCGACATCTGAACCCGCCGCGCCCATTGCGATTCCAACCGAGGCGCTGGCCAGTGCGGGCGCATCGTTGACACCGTCGCCCACCATGGCCACCTCGCCCTCGGCGCGCAGTGCCTGGATCGCCTTGACCTTGTCTTCTGGCATCAGGTCGCCATACGCCCGGTCGATGCCCACGCTGGCGGCCACCGCATCGGCGACCCGTTGGTTGTCGCCCGAGAGCATCACCAGCCGGGTCATGCCGAGCTCGCGCAGTCGGGCCATCACCGCCTTGGCGGCTTCCCGGGGCGTGTCCATCAAGCCAACGGCGCCCAGGTAACGGTCTCCCTGTCGTACGACGAACACCGTCCGGCCTTGATGCTCCAAGTCCAGCACGCGCGTCTTCAGCGCGGCGGGCACGGCGGCACCCCCGAGCTCATCGAACAGGCTCTTCTTGCCCAGGTGCACGGTCTCGCCGGCCACGGTCGCCTTCAGGCCGCGGCCTGTAAGGCTCTCGAGGTCCGTCGCCTCAGGGACAGCGTGCGAGCCCAGACGGACCAGGCCATCGCGCACCACCGCGGCAGCCAAGGGATGGTCACTCAGGCGCTCTACGGCAATAGCGACGCTCAACAGTTCCTGCGTCGTCACGCCGTCAGCGGGCATGACGTCCGTCACCTGCGGTCGGCCCTCGGTCAGCGTGCCGGTCTTGTCGAAAGCCAGCGCGTGCAGGACGCCCAGCCGCTCCAGCGGGCCGCCACCCTTGATCAGCACGCCGCCCCGTGCGGCCCGCGCCACGCCGCTTAACACCGCGCTGGGCGTGGAGATGGCCAAGGCACAGGGACTGGCGGCTACCAGCACCGCCATGGCGCGGTAGAACGTCGCGCTGAAGGGCTCATCCACCACCAGCCCGGCGAACAACAGCAGGCCCACCAGGACCAGTACCGCGGGAACGAAGATCTTCTGGAAGCGGTCCGTGAACAGCTGCGTCGGGGATTTCTGGTGCTCCGCCGAACGCACCAGTTCCACGACTCGGGCCAAGGTGCTCTGGCTGGCGAGGCGGGTGACTTCGACCTCCAGAACCTTGCCTTGGTTGATGGTGCCGGCGAAGACGCGATGCTCGGGGCCGACGGCGTCAGGGCGTTGCCTGGCCTCGGCCACGTCCACCACCGGCCGCTTGTCGACCGGCACGCTCTCGCCCGTGATGGCGGCTTGGTCAATGCTGCTCTCGCCCAATACGACGAAGCCGTCCGCCGCCACGCGTTCATCGGGCTTGACCACCACGACATCGCCGATAACCAGGTCGTTTACAGATACGTCGACCAACTGGTCACCGCGACGCACCAGCGCCGTCTCGGGCCGCAACGCCGCCAGCGCTTCGATGGCGCGACGGGCGCGGCCCATCGCGTAGTTCTCGAGGGCATGGCCGAGACTGAACAGGAACAACAGCAAGGCGCCCTCGGCCCATTGGCCCAAGACCGCGGCGCCCGCGGCCGCCACGATCATCAGGGAATCGATCTTCAGCTCACGGTGGCGCAGGTTCTCGAGCGCTTCGCGCACGGTGAAGAAGCCGCCGGCCGCATAGGCAAGCAGCAGCAGGATGAGAGGACCGGTGGCACCGTCGCCCTGTGTTCGACCCCAGGCCCAGCCGGCCAGGAGGAGGGCGCCGGAGGCCAGGGAAAAAATGATCTCGGCGCGGCCGGCCCAAGGGCCCCCGCTGCCGTGACCGTGGTTGTGCCCCGCGCTAGCGGCCGGGGGA
>CAXAYM010000372.1:0-2479 GCA_963973175.1 uncultured Arenimonas sp. | reverse complement strand
GCAGAGCGCCATGGCCTGGCTGAAGGACCGCCGGGGCGCCGAGCTGGTGCGGATCGAGCTGCCCGAACCGGCCACGCGCCAGGGGCTGATCGACGCGTATGCCTCGGCCCTGGACGCCAACCCCAAGGTGCGTCTGATGCTGCTGACCCAGGTCAGCCACCGGAACGGCCTTCACCTGCCGGTCGCCGAGATCACCGCCCTGGCCCGGACGCGCGGCGTCGATGTGATCCTCGACTCCGCCCATGCCTGGGGGCAGGTGGAGACGAAGTTGCCAGCGCTCGGCGCCGATTTCGTTGGGCTGAACGGCCACAAGTGGATCGGCGCCCCCATCGGGGTCGGCGTGCTCTACATCGCCAAGGCCCGTATCCCGGACATCGACCCCTTCATGGGCGCTGACGATCACGCCCGGGGCGACGTGCGGCTGCGGGTGCATACGGGCACCGCCAACATGGCCGCCTATCTGGCCCTGGAAGACGCGCTGGACTTCCATGAGGCCATCGGCGTGCCGGCCAAGGCCGCCCGTCTGACCTATCTCCGCCGCCGCTGGACCGAACCTCTGCGCGGGGTTGCAGGCGTGCAGCTCCTGACGCCGGAGGATGACCAGCTGGGCTCGGCCCTGGGAGCCTTCCGGCTGACCGGACGGACGACCCCGGCGGAAAACGCCGAGCTCGCCCGGGTCCTGCTGGATCGGTTCGACATCTTCACCGTCGCCCGGCACGGCCTGGCCAGCGGGTCCTGTGTGCGGGCTACCGTCAGCCTGTTCACCCGCCCGGCCGAGGTCGACCGCCTGACCCAGGCCCTGCTGGAATTGGGTGGCGCATGAGCCGCGCAGTCCTTGGCGACTCCCTGGGCGGGGGGTAGGGAGGGCAACTCGGCTTGAAGGGGCTTTCCAAAACCATGCGGCGTCTGGGCCTGATCGGCGGCATGAGCGCCGAGAGCACCACCACCTATTACCAACTGCTCAACCAAGGGGTTCGCGCCCGGCTGGGCGGACTCCATTCCGCCGAACTGCTGCTGTGGTCGGTGGATTTCGCCCCCGTCGCCCAGATGCAGGCGGCCGGCGACTGGGCCCGCGCCGGGGCGCAACTGGCCCAGGCCGCCCATGTGCTCGAGCGGGCCGGCGCAGAGGCCGTGCTGATCTGCGCCAACACCATGCATCTGGTGGCCGATCAGGTCGCCGCGGCCATCTCCGTGCCCCTGATCCATATCGGCGACGCCACCGCCGGCGCCCTGGTGGACCAGGGGGTCAAGCGGCCGCTGCTGCTGGCCACCCGCTTCACCATGGAAGAGAGCTTCTACCGCGAGCGCCTGGAGTCGTTTGGCCTGGACCCGATGATCCCGGGGGAGGGCGCGCGCGAGCGGCTGCACGCCATCATCTATGACGAGCTGTGCCAGGGAGTGGTCGATGTCGGGTCGCGCACGGCGGTCATGGCCATGATCGAGCGGGGCCGGGCCGAGGGCGCCGACGGAGTCATCTTCGGCTGCACCGAACTTGGCCTGCTGCTGGAGGCCGACGCCGTCGGCCTGCCAGTGGTCGATTCCGCCCTGGCCCATGTGACCGCGGCGCTCGACTTCGCCCTGGCTGAGGCCGTCTGATCACTCGCGCCGGCGGCCCTTGTCGGCCTCGGCGTTGATGTACTCCTCGAAGCCGCTGGCCTTGACCGCCCGGTCCTCCAGCCGCGCTGGGCTCGGGGCGCCCATGGGTTGGTCTCCTGGGGTGAAGGTCACGCCGGGGCTGCTGGCCGGGGGTGCGGAGACGGCATAGGGGCTGGGCTGATCCCAGGGCGCAGGCCCGGCCTTTTTCGCCTCGTAGTCGGCGCGTTCGACGTCGCTGACGACGCCGTCACGGTTCGCATCGGCGGGATGATTCAGCCGTAGCGTCTGGGCCTGGGCGCCGCCGGCGGCGATCATCGCCAACAGGGTCAAGGGCCAAAGAACTCGCATGACAGGCGTCCCTCTTACTGGAAGTCGCCCCGATCATCGGCGCTGCGGCCAGCCGGGACAAGACCTCAGGGCAGGGCGACGACGCCGAACAGGTGCGGGTGGCCGACCAGCAGAACGGCGTAGACAATGATCGCCGCCAGGGGCCGCCACAGGCCAAGCTCTCCCAGCCTCAGCGACTGGCGACCGGCCAGGATGGCGGCGAAGGGAATGTTCGAGGTCTGGCTGGCGAAGGGCTCCCATTCCGCGCCCAGGACCCGGCGCCGCTTGGCGTCGATACTGGTGGTGCCGGCGATGGCGAGCACCAGCAGGGTGCCAAACAGGGTCATGCCAGCCTGGTCGCCATTGACGATGAGGTGGCCGATCGCCCAGATCGCCACGCCCCAGAGGAACGGGTGCCGGGTGATGCGCAGGACGCCCTTCACCGAGTCCTCCCGCTGCAGCACGCTCTCCTGCTTGACGCTGGTCGGGTTGGGCGTCGTCAGGCCGATGACCACAAAGAAGATGGCGACGAACTGCAGCAGCAGCTGGATGTGCC
>CAXAYM010000371.1:0-2533 GCA_963973175.1 uncultured Arenimonas sp. | reverse complement strand
GGCGCTCGTCGGCGACCAGCCAGTCGAGGCCGACGGTGGCCAGCGACTCGATCGCCTCCAGCGCGGCCAGCTCGACGTGGCAGTCGGCCATCGTGCGGAATCAGCGCGCAACCGTCGCGTAGGTGCCCTTGAGCGCCACGCCGGCCATGATCGCCCCCGCCGCGCATTCGTACTGCGTGGGGCTGGAGAACTCCTGCTTCTTGTAGTTGCTGGTGATGTCCACCACCGCGTTGGCGCCCTGCGAACGCGCCTGTTCCTGCATGGCCAGCAACACGCTCATCAGCACCCAGCGGCAGGCTTCTTCGTCGCTCTTGTTGAGCGCATTGGTCTTGCGGTTGGAGTTGGCCGCGCCGTGGCGCTTGCTGATCGCCGGGGTGGGCGCACCGGCCAGGTGGAAACTGACCGAACCGTCGAGGGTGCCGTCGGCCAGGCCCGACGCCACGGCTTCGGCGAAGTCCAGGTGAAGGCGCGAATCACGCGCCTCCGCGCTCGTGGCGGCCAGTGCGGCGATCAGGAAAATCGGGGCGAACATCTTCATCGGGTTTGGGTCTCCTTGGGTCCGTCAGTCGTTCCAGCGGCGCAGCACCAGCGAGGTGTTGATGCCGCCGAAGGCGAAGTTGTTGCTCATCGCGTAGCCGGTGTCCAGCGTCCGGCCTTCGCCTGCGATGTAGTCGAGCCGGCCGCAGCGCGGGTCCACCTTGCGCAGGTTCAGGGTCGGGTGGAACCAGCCTTCGCGCATCATCTCCAGCGTGACCCAGGCTTCGAGCGCGCCGCAGGCGCCCAGGGTGTGGCCGGTGTAGCTCTTGAGCGAGCTGATCGGCATGCGCTCGCCGAACACATCGTGCGTGGCCGTGGTTTCGGCGATATCGCCGTGGCCGGTGGCGGTGCCGTGGGCGTTGACGTAGCCGATGGCGTCCGGCGACAGGCCTGCGTCCTCCAAGGCCAGGCGCATGGCCTGGGCCATCGTCGCCGCGTTGGGCTGGGTGACGTGCTGGCCGTCGCTGTTGGTGCCGTAGCCGACGATCTCGGCGTGGATGCGGGCGCCGCGGGCCTGGGCGTGCTCGAGGTCTTCCAGCACCAGGGTGCAGGCACCCTCACCCACCACCAGGCCATCGCGGTCGGCATCGAAGGGACGGGGCGTCAGTTCCGGGGTGTCGTTGGCGTTGCTGGTGGCGAACAGCGTGTCGAAAACCGTCGCAGCGGTGACGTCGAGCTCCTCCGAGCCGCCGGCCAGCATCGCCACCTGCTTGCCGGCGCGGATGGCCTCGTACGCATACCCGATGCCCTGGCTGCCCGAGGTGCAGGCGCTGGACGTGGTGATGATGCGGCCCGTGATCCCGAAGAACACGCCCATGTTCACCGGCGCGGTGTGGCTCATCATCTTGATGTAGGTCGTTGCGTTGATGTACTGCGTGTTGAGCTCCGCCAGCATGCGGCCGAAATCGCTCATCGACGATGGCGTGCCGGCCGAGCTGCCATAGGAGATGCCGACCTTTCCCGACTGCAGCAGCGCATCGCCCAGGAGCCCGGCGTCCGCGAGCGCGCGCTCGCTGGCCAGCGTCGCCAGCAGCGCGACGCGGCCCATGCTGCGCGTGGTCTTGCGGTTGTAGTGCGCGGGCAGTTCGAAATCAGCCGCGGGCACGCCCAGGCGGGTGTTGAGGCCGCGGTATTTTCCCCAATCGTCGAAGCGCCGTACGGCATTGCGGCCGGACTTGAGGTGCGCCAGCACCGTGGGCCAGTCATGGCCCAGCGGGCTGATCGCGCCCCGGCCGGTGACGACCACGCGGCGACCGGCGGCGGCGCGGCTCAAAGCATGCCTCCGTTCACCGAGATCACCTGCCGGGTGACGTAGGAGGCATCGTCGGACATCAGGAAGGACACGACAGCGGCGACTTCATCGACCTTGCCCACCCGCCGCAGCGGGACCATCTTCAGGGCTTCCTCGCGGATGTCGTCGTCCAGCATCTCGGTGTCCACCAGGCCCGGTGCCACGCAGTTGACGGTGATTTCGCGCTTGGCCAGTTCCAGTGCCAGCGCCTTGCTCGCGCCGATGATGCCGGCCTTGGCGGCGCTGTAGTTGGTCTGGCCCCGGTTGCCGGCCAGCCCCGAGACCGACGACAGCGTGACGATGCGGCCGGGCTTGCGCCGACGCACCATCGGCATCACCACCGGCTGGAGCACGTTGTAGAAGGCGTCGAGATTGGTGTGCACCACGGCATCCCAGTCCTCGCCGGGCATGGCCGGGAAGGCGGCGTCACGGGCGATGCCGGCGTTGCAGACGACGCCGTGGTAGGCGCCGTGGGCTTCGATGTCGGCGGTCAGTGCTTCGGCGCAGGCGGCGCGGTCGGCCACGTCGAAACACAGCACGCGGGCCTCGCGGCCGAGTTCGCGCGCCATCGCCGCGACCTCCTCGGCCTGCTCGCGCCGGCTGCGGCAATGCACGACCAGGTCGAAGCCGTCGCGCGCCAGGCGCAGGGCGATGCCGCGGCCAATGCCGCGGCTGGCGCCGGTGATCAGGACGGTGCGTGGGTTC
>CAXAYM010000370.1:0-2558 GCA_963973175.1 uncultured Arenimonas sp. | reverse complement strand
AACGCCTGCTCGAAGGCCGCGCCGGCGCCACCTGCCTGCGCCTGTCCGGGCTGTATGGCCCGGGCCGCACCTCGTTGATTCGCCGTGCGATCACCGGCGACCCGGGCACGCGCCGCTGGGGCAACCGTATCCACGTCGAGGACGCCGCCGCCGCGCTGGCGCACCTGCTGGCGATGGAGTCGCCGGCGCCGCTGTACCTGGGCAGCGACGACCTGCCGGCGCTCGACACCGAGGTGCTGGCCTGGCTGCGCGAGCGTGCCGGGCAACTGCCGGTCGAGGCGCCCGTCCAGGGGCCCACGCTCGGCCGTCGCGTGCGCAACGCCGCCCTGCGCGCCACCGGCTGGACGCCGGCCTTTCCGGATTACCGCGCGGGTTACGGTCCGTTACTGGGGCCGGGGGTATAGTCGGCCGGGCCTGTCAGGGCGTTTCACTCACCTCAAGAGGAGAAGCACCATGGGTACCGTAACCAAAGTGATCGAAGTCTCGTCGTCGTCCGGCAAGAGCGTCGAGGATGCCGTGCAGCTGGGCCTGAAGAAGGTCGCCAGCACCGTCAAGGGCATCAAGGGCGCCTGGGTGAACGAAATCAAGGTCGTCACCAGCGACGATGGCAGCATCACCGAGTGGCGCGTGAACATGCGCGTGAGCTTCGTCGTCAGCTGACCGGACGACGCGCGGCGTCGAGCGCGAAGCTCGCGTCCGCGATGGCCGGCAGCGTGCGCAGCGCCTGCCGGCTCACCCGCTCGAAGAACAGCACGAACCGTTCGACCTGGGCCTGCGTCATCGCGCGGCGCCCGGGGTTGGCGGCCTGCAGCGTGCATTCCTGCTGCCAGCGCCACTCCGGCACCACCTCGAACCCGGGCCCACGCAGCCAGGCCAGGTGGTCGATGCGCCCCCAGGCGGGGCCATACGCGCCCAGGGCCTGGTTGCAGTAGCGCCGCCAGCTGCCGTCCGGGTCTTCGTCGCGTTCGAGGGCATTGAGCGGCAGGGCCAGCGCGGACTCGTCCTCCGGCGGCACCTTGTGGAACCAGCCTTCGAACACGACCAGGCGCACCCCGGCCGGCGCTTTCGGCCATCGGGATGGCGGCAGGCGGCGGTCGGCGATCTTGTCGAAACGCGGCAAGGCGACCCGCTGCCCGGCACGCAGGGCATCGAGCGTCGCTTCCAGCAGGGGCAGGTCGTGGCTGCCGGGCGGGCCACGCATGCCCAGCAGGGGATGCACCTGCCGCGCGAGGCGCTGGCGTTCGCGCCGGCCCAGGTAGAAGTCGTCGATCGACAGCACCACCACCGGCAGGCCGCGCCGGCGCGCCATCGCCGCCATGTCCGCGGCAAGCGTCGATTTGCCGGTGCCCTGCAGCCCTGTCAGGCCGTAGACGGGTACGCGGGCGGGCAGGGCCAGGCCCTCGGCCAGCCTCGCTGCGATGAAATCGGGGTGGTGGTGGCCGTTCGTGGGCTGGGAAGGGGGGCTCATCGGCGCGACAATACGCCAAGCCCGAGGAACCCCGCATGACCGAAGCGACCGAAACCGCCACCGACCCGCTGCTGGCCGAAGCCATGGCCACCTTCACCACGCTGCTGGCGGAAGCCACCGACGCCGGCGACCCCGAGCCGACCGCGATGACCCTGGCCACGGCCGATGCCGAAGGCCGGCCCTCGGCGCGCACGGTGCTGCTCAAGGCCTTCGATGCGCGTGGCTTCGTTTTCTACACCAACTTCGACAGCCGCAAGGGCCAGCAGCTCACGCACAATCCGCACGCGGCCCTGCTGCTGCTGTGGAAGACCCTGCGCGACCAGGTGCAGGTGAAGGTCGAAGGCACGGTGGAACCGGTGTCGCTGGCCGAAGCCGACGCCTATTTCGCCAGCCGTCCGCGGCCCAGCCAGGTCGGCGCCTGGGCCTCGCTGCAGTCGCAGACCATGCCCTCGCGGGAAACCTTCGAGGCGCGCGTGGCGGCGTTCGAGAAGAAGTTCGAGGGCGGCGAGGTGCCGCGCCCCCCGCACTGGTCGGGTTTCCGCGTGGTGCCCGAGCGCATCGAGTTCTGGTACGGCGCGCGCTACCGCCTGCACGAACGCCACCACTACGAACGCATCGGCGACGCCTGGACCAAGCGGCTGCTGTATCCATGAGCACCGGTCCGCGCCGCATCGTCTGCCTCACCGAGGAGCCCACCGAGGTCCTGTACGCGCTGGGCGAACAGGACCGCATCGTCGGCATCAGCGGCTTCACGGTGCGTCCGGCGCGGGCGCGCAAGGAAAAGCCGAAAGTCAGCGCCTTCACCAGCGCCAAGGTCGGCGAAATCCTGAAGCTGCAACCGGACCTGGTGATCGGCTTCTCGGACATCCAGGCCGACATCGCCGCCGAGCTGATCCGCCAGGGCGTCGAGGTCTGGATCAGCAACCACCGCAGCGTCGACGGCATCATCGACTACGTGCGTCGTCTGGGCGCGATGGTTGGCGCCGCTGAAGCCGCGATCGCCTACGCCGACCGGCTGCAGGCCGGCATCGATGCGGTGGCGGCGCAGGCGGAAACCCTGCCGCGCCGGCCGAAGGTGTATTTCGAGGAA
>CAXAYM010000369.1:0-2561 GCA_963973175.1 uncultured Arenimonas sp. | reverse complement strand
GAACCGGTCGTCCCGGGCCACGAACGCCGTCGGTCCGGCCCCGCCATCGTCGTCGTTGCTGATCGTGCCGATCGCCTCCGCGGTGCCCGGCTGGGCACGGGTGACGTTGTTGAGCGTCACGCGGAAGGTTTCGTCGGCTTCGTTGGCGGTGTCGCCGTTGATCGTGACCGACACCGTGGCGCTGGTCTGTCCTGCGGGAATGGACAGGCCGACGGCGGTCAGGCCGACGTAGTCGCTGCCCGCCTGCGCGGTGATGTCGCTGGTGCTGGCGCCGAAGCCCACCGTCTCGGCGGCGGGCTGGGACAGCGTGACCGTGAAGTCCAGCACCGAGGTGCCGCCGTCGCCCTCGGTGATGCCGGCGGGGGCGATCGAAAGCGTGGGCAGGGGCGCGCCGCCATCATCGTTGCGAATCCATGCGGTGGCCATGCCGTCGACCAGGTTCGCGGCGGCGAGGTTGCTGGCGATAACGTAGAAGGCCTCGTCCTGTTCGACGACGGTGTCGCCGATGACCGGCACGGTGAACTGCACCGTGGTCTCGCCCGGCGCAATGGTCAGGCCGGACTGGGTGACCAGGTTGAAATCGACACCTGCGGTGCCCGTGTTCGAAGCGGCGGCATAGGCCTGGCTGGCCACGTCGAACGTCACCGGCGTCGTCGAAGGCGCCGAAAGGGTGGCAGTGAACGTGGCCTGCCGGACGCCGGCATCGCCCTCGCCGATCGAAATATTGGCGATCGTGAAGTCGGGGATCGGCTCGTCGTTGGTGATCGTGGCCACGCCCTGTCCGTCGGCCACGCGGGCGCCGCTGACGTTGCGGGCGTTGAGGGCGAACACTTCGTCGAACTCGACCTCGGTGTCGCCACTGACCACCACGTCGAACTGCAGGCTGGTCTGGCCGGCGGGGATGCTCAGTCCCGCCGCGGTGCGCGGCGTGTAGTCCCCTTCCCGGGCGGTGCCGTGGCTGGTGAAGAGGTCGAAGGTGACGGCGGACGCCGCGGCCTGCGAAAGACTGACGGTGAATCGGGCCACGCGCGTGCCGGCGTCACCTTCCACCACCGAGACGTCATTGATCGACAGCGCCGGGCCCGTGGCGGGAATGCTGGCCCGGAAACCCGCGATCACCGGTGCGGACTGGCCGAGGCCGCGGCTGTTGTCCGCGATGTCCTCGAGGCCACAGGGCTGGTCGAGGCAGGTGCTCAGCCGGGGGTTGGAGAAGGTGCCGATGCGGACCTGGGGGCGTACCGAATACGCCATCACCGTGGCGAAACCGGTCTCCCCGATCGTCTGGCGGTGGCCGCGGGAATAGGGATAGGCGCCGTAGTCGTCCTCTTCGGTTTCGATGTCGTGGGCCGCGCCCATGTTGTGGCCCAGCTCATGGGCAAAGGTGAACTCGCCGCAGTTGTCGCCGCCGAAGCCGCGGTCGCTGACCACCGAGAAGCCGTAGCCCGAAGAGAATGCGCTGCCGTGGTAACCCAGCAGGTAGGCGATGCCACAGCTGTTCTGGGTGCTGCGGTCGAAGTTGCGCACCATCGACACGAGGTCGGCGCCGTACTGGGCGCGGAGCCGGTCCACTTCGGCCTTGACCGGCAGCAGCGAAGGCGCGCGGATGTCGGTCAGCGCCTCGTTGTTGTCGTTGTTGACGGTGTAGTCCACCAGGTGGCGGGCGAGCACCTTCACCCTCACCTCGGCCAGGCTGTCGACATAGGCCTGGTTGCTGATGGCCTCGAGCTGCACGATGCGGGCCTGGACGGCGGCATCCGAGCCCATCACCGCGACGAGCGCAGGTGTGTAGACCACCACCACCTCGACCACCGGCTCGGGGATGACCTTGGCCATGGCGTCCTGGCGCGCACGGATCTCCCGGCTGTTCTTTGGCGCCGGGGGCACGATGTAGTCGGGGGCCGGTCGTTCAAACTCAGGTTCGCTGCCACCTTCGACCAGCCACGAGGTGGCGTCCCGGGTTTCGAGGCGGAGCGGCGCGCCCTCGGGCTGGGGAATCAGTCCGAACGCGACGCCATTGCCGACCGTCAGCACGACCGACTGGGGGCCGGACGCCGTGTCCACCTTGCCGATCCAGACCAACAGGCCGTCCGGCCGCTCTTCCATGCGTTCGAAGCGCGCAATGACCGGCCCGGCGCCGCCGCCCGGCAGCACCAGCTCACCGCGGCCTGCCGCGGCCACGAGCCGCTGCCGGTCGACCACCACCGGATACAGGGTCTGTTCGCCAACACTGCGCGGAAGCCGGGTGGCGTCGGATTTCACGGCTTCGCCGCCGAGGCGCACGGCGGCTTCGGACGGCTGGAACGCCAGGGCAAGGACGAGGAAGGCGAGATTTTTCATGCGGAAGCCGGAGCGGATTTCTCGGGCATTCCGGTTTACCAGAGCTTGGGCGCCAGGACCAGCCTCAACGCACCCAGCAAGGTGAAGGCGCGGCGCTGCCGAGGAACGCAAGACGCAAAGAAAAACCCCGCCTCGGGCGGGGTTTGGATAAAGAGAAAGCCCGGTCCTGTTGGACCGGGCTTTCGGGGTAAAGCCCCTGGCGATGACCTACTCTTGCATGGCTT
>CAXAYM010000368.1:0-2563 GCA_963973175.1 uncultured Arenimonas sp. | reverse complement strand
CCCGCCAGTAACCGCGAGCGGACCTTGGGTGCCCAGGCTGACGGTGAATTCACCCGCCTTGCCGGTGAAATTCTGCAGGTCGATCGTGACCGTGCTGCGATCCCCCGGCGCCAGCACGCGCGGCGCGCTCAGTTCGGCCAGCACCGGTGCACGCAGCACGCTTTCCGTGCTCGCCTGCCCGTAGTCTTCGTCGCTGAAGACCAGGGCCGAGATCCGCAGCGTGCCGTTGAAATCGGGCACCGGCAGCGACACCGTCGCCTGGCCCCGGGCGTCGAGTTGCACGGGCCCGGCGAACAGGTCCACCGTCCTCACCCGCGCGGTCGGGCGCCGCGCCTGCGGCAGGGCCAGCAACGCCATGTCGCCACCGAAGCGCAGTCGGGCGGCCTCGCCCTCGAAACTCTCGATCACGCGGCCATAGAGGTCATGGGCCTCGACGCCCAGCCGGCGCTGCGCGAAGAAGTGTGCGCCCGCGTCGGGCACCGGGAAGCGGGTGATGTTGATGATTCCCAGGTCCACCGCCGAGATCGTCGCCCAGGCGGTTTGCCCGGCCAGCGCCGGTGCCGCCACCGTCACCGGCAGGTCGGCCTCGGGTTCGGCCAGCGCCGGCGCCTCGATGCTGACCTCGACCCGGCGCCCGCGCCGGTCCATCGGCACGTGCGCGATGCCGACGGCGCGCGCCGGCGTCACCTTCTCCAGCGCCGATCCGCCACGGAACACCAGGGCGGTGATGTAGACGTCGTGGCGCTCCCAGGCCTCGGTGACTTCCAACTCGTAGCTCGCGCCGGGTTTGGCTTCCAGCGGCTGCACGTGCAGCAACTGGTCCGATTCCACCAGCAGCAGGCCCTGTCCCGGATGTGGCGGCGTCACGGTGACCACCAGGCGGTCGCCGGCGCGGTAGTGGGTCTTGTCGAGCGCGAGCTTGACCTTGTCCGGTCGTGCATCGAGGCCGCGGTTCTGGTTGTCCCAGCTCCAGCCGGCGACGAAGGGCAGGCGCGTCACCAGGCCGGTGGCCGGGTCGCGCACTTCCAGCCGGTACTCGCCCCACTCCACCGGGAAATCGATGCGGGTGCCACCGTCCTTGCGTGCGGCAAGTTCACGGGTGTCCACGGTTTCGTAGCGGGCGGTGAAATCGAAGGCCCAGCCGCTGTCGTCGCGCCGCCAGTGGTAGTCGCGATTCTCGCGCACGAGGCTGACTTCCAGCGTGCCATCGGCCAGTGCGCCGGCGGCGTTGCTGCGCAGGATTTCGAAACCGGCGTTGCCGTTCGCCGGTGCGCCTTCCTTGATATCGAACAATGGACGCACGCCGACCAGGACGGGGGCCGGCCACAGGCTGCGCGCCAGGGTGCGGGTCACCGGCCGGCCGCCGCTTTCGTAGACGCTGCCGGCCACCAGCACCGACACCGGCGCCGCGGGTTTCGCGACTTCCTCGGGCAGGTCGATTGCCTGCGAGAGCTTGCCGGCCGCATCGAGCTTCGCGTCGATCACATCGCGGGGCTCCCGCGGCAGCGCCAGGCCCGGATCGCCGAAGTGATGGTCCGGCAGCGACTCGACCGGGTGCAGCGCCGGCGACAGGGACAGCCGTGCCGTGAAGCGGTTGCCGGCCGCCGGGGCGCCGTAGAGGTAGGCCGCGTCCACGGACAGGGCCAGGGACTGGCCGGGCGCCAGTTCCTCGGGCGCGTCCAGGTCCAGCTTCAGGCGCTCGGGCAGGAACTCCTCGATGCGCAGCGCCAGGCCCTGCACGACCTCCCTGGCGCCGGGTTCGGTGCGGAACTCCACGCGCCAGCGTCCGGTCGGTGCCTCCGGCGGCAGCGTCTGCTGCCATTCGTAATACCCGCCCTCGCCCGGCTGCAGGCGCGTTTCGAGATAGAGCTTGCCGTCGGGCTGGCGCAGCGACAGGAACAGCGGCTGCGGCTTGACCGCCTTGCCGTCGTGGTCGCGCATCAGCGCCGAGATGCGCACCGTTTCGCCGGGCCGGTACAGGTCGCGACCCGACCAGGCAAAGACGTCGAACCAGGCCTGCGCACGGCCGGCGACGGCGAACTCGGACAGGTCCAGCGCCGGCTGGTTGAACGGCAGCACCGATACGTCGTTGCCGCTGCGCGCCACCAGCACGTGGCTGGCATCGAGCTTGTAGGCGACCCGCGCGTTGCCGGCGGCATTGGTCTGCGCGCCGACGATCACGCTGCCATCGCTCCCCAGCACTTCCAGCCGGACGTCGCCGGCCGGGTCGCCGGACTTGAGCGAGGCCGCATGCACGAAGACTTCCTCGCCGTAGGCGCGCACATGCAGGCCCAGGTCGCTGACGAAGAAGATCGCGGTCTCGTACTCCTCGTCGTAGGCGCCCACCTTGCGCATCAGCGCGAAATAGACACCCGGCTGCTGCAGCTCGGCGATGTTCTGCACCGGCAGGTAGGACACCCGACGCTCGTTGCGGGCGCCACCGAGCACGAAGCGGTTGAGGTAGACCGGTTCGGCGACCCGCGTGATCGCCACCCGGTCCTGCCAGGGACTGTCGGACAGGTCCCAGCCGCCGCGACGGCCGCCGCGCTGGTAGCTGACAAAG
>CAXAYM010000367.1:0-2590 GCA_963973175.1 uncultured Arenimonas sp. | reverse complement strand
CCTGCCGGTCTGGCTGCAGCCCGTGGTCCCGCCCCTGCTGCCGACGCAGATCAGCAGCCCCGAATCGGCGGCGCGCGCGCTGGCCGCCTTCCGGTCGGACGACTGGGGCGCGATGCTGGCCGGGAACCTCGAACGCGACCTGCGCATGCGCATCGCCGTCTGGTTCATCCCGGCCTACGTGCTGGGCCGGCTGATGATCGGCGCGGCGCTGGGCCGCAGCGGCGTGCTGCTGGCGCCCCAGCAGCACCTGCGCTTCTGGCGCCGGCTTTTCGCCAGCATGCTGGTGCTGGGCGGCGGGCTGGGCATCTTCTTCGCGGTGCGCGCGGCCGGCCTGCCGGATCCAGCCTGGCCCTGGCTGGACAGCGCCGGGGGCAAGATGGTCGTGGGCCTGGCCCGCTTCACCACGCCACTGGCGCTGGGCCTGCTGTACCTGGCGGGCCTGGTGCTGCTTTTCCAGCGCCCGTGGTGGCGGCGCCTGATCGTGCAACTGGCCCCGCTCGGACGGATGGCGCTGACGCACTACATCGGCCAGACGATCCTCGCGATCGTGCTGTTCTACGGAGTTGGATTCGGCCTGGGCGCGCGCTTCGGTTTGCTTGGCACGCTGGTGGCCAGCCTGGTGATCCTGGCGCTGCAGCTCGCCGCCAGCCGGTGGTGGCTGGCGCGTTTCCGCTTCGGCCCGCTGGAGTGGATCTGGCGTTGCCTGACTTACCTTCGGGTGCAACCGATGCGGCGGCAAGCGCGGCCCTGAGCGAGAGCGGTCCGGCCGGCGCCTTTCGTGCGGCACGCAGTGCGCGGACTCAGTGCGGCCTTGCCACCTGTTCCAGCCAAACCACGGCCTTCGCCAGGCCACCTTCGGCGCGCAGACGCTGCCCCAGTTCTTCCGCGCGCCGGGTGATCTCCGGCTGCGATGTCGCCTGCGTGATGGCGGCGGCCAGGCGTTCGACCGACAGCTTCGACTGCGGCACCGGGGCCGGGCCCACGCCCAGCGCCTGCACCCGGCGCGCCCAGAAGGGCTGGTCGCCGAAGAATGGGCAGATCACCGTCGGCCTGCCGGCGCGCAGGCCGGCGTGCGTGGTGCCGGCGCCACCGTGGTGCACCACCGCCGCGGTGCGCGGGAACAGCCAGTCATGCGGCACGTGGCCGATGGCGTGCACCTGCGGCGGCAGATCGCCCGGATCCAGCCCACCCCAGCCGCGGCCAATCAGCGCACGCACGCCGGCACGCTGCACGGCTTCGACGACGATCGCCGCCTTCTTCGCGGGGCTGCGGCCGGACATGCTGCCGAAACCGATGTACACCGGCGGCGGACCGGCGGCCAGGAACTCTGCCAGCGCCGGCTCGGGCTGGAAGTCCGGCGGTGATTCCAGCGGCCAGTCGCCGAACGCGACGGCTTGCGGCGGCCAGTCGCCCGGCACCGGGCACAGCAGCGGGCTGAAACCGTGCAGCACCGGCACCGCCGAGCCGTCGGCGCGAGTGAACGGGCCCATGCGGCGCGGCCGCGGCCCGAGTCCTTCCGCCTCGCGCCAGGCCCGCACCGGCTTGCGCGAGGCCCAGGCACCGACGGCGTGCACGAAGGCATAACTTCCGCGGCGGTAGCCATTGCCCAGCGGCCAGTCGGGCAAGCCTACGGCCGGGAATTCGCGCGTGCGCACGTACTGCGGGAAGACGGGCGCCAAGACGGCGGGGATACCGAGTTCATGGCCGATGTCCGGACCGACGGCGATCTTCGGATGGAACAGCACCACATCGGGCCGCACCTGATGCGCCGCGGCCCAGGCGTCGGAAAACAGGCGTCGCTGCAGTTCGCCGGTTTTGGGCATCAGGCGGATGATCGTGCGGATGGCGCCGGGCAGGCTGCCCATGTCCTCGAGCGCGGTGCGCGCTTCGATCGTCGTCATCAGTTCGATGAAGCCATTGTCCATCGGCTGGTAACCCAGGCCGTGGCCGCGGATGAAAGATTCAAAATGCTCAGGCGCGCAGACGTCCGCCGCATGGCCAGCCGCCACAATGGCCTTGCCCAGCGCCACGTAAGGCTGCACATCGCCATGGGAACCAACGGTGACGATCAGTACCTTCACCCGGCGGAGTTTACCCGCGTGTCGTGGCGGCGCTGGTGCCGGCGCCGTTCGAAGGTAAGTACGAACAGCACCAGGGAAACGCCGCAGGCCGTGGCCATGATCTGGCCGGCCGACCAGCCGTCGAAGACGCTCCAGGCCAGCACCGCGACGTAGCTGGTCATCAGCGCGCAGTAGACGACGGCGTTGTGCAGCAGCGCGCGGCGTTCGGCCGGGCTGCGGGCCTTGCGCAGGTAGCCGCGCATCTCCCAAACGCTGGCCGCCAGCACCAGGCCGATGGCGGCGAACAGGCCCGACAGCGTGCCCAGCGAAACTTTCGCCGCCAGGCCGGCGGCGCCTGATTTGGCAGCACCGGTGCCAGCCACTGCGGCGGTCGCCGTCGCCGGTGTCGTCATCGCGATCATCGGGCCCAGGATCGCGGTGAAGGCGACGCCCGGTGCGCTGCTGCGGGCCGCGTCGGCGAACCGCTTCAGCAGTTCGGAGCGCAGGCTTTCGCGGACACGCTGCAGGCG
>CAXAYM010000366.1:0-2605 GCA_963973175.1 uncultured Arenimonas sp. | reverse complement strand
TCCAGGCCGGCATAGGCCATGTCCATCACGGCACGCCCGTCCTGGTTCTCGCCGTAGAGGCGATCGACCCGGCGCCCCAGCGCCAGCGCCGGTGCCAGCAGCCCCAGTTCCCACAGCGCCGACAGGCCGGTCGGCTGCAGCAGGAAACCGGCGCCGACGGGTCGCAGCGCCGGCGCCTGTTCGAAGACCTCGACCCGGTGCCCGTCCCGCGAAAGCGCCAGCGCGGCCGCCTGGCCGCCGCTGCCGTACCCCACGATCGCGATGTCGAGTTCTTTCATGGCCGCCCTGAAAACCGAAGCCCCGCACGGGGCGGGGCTCCGGGTGGAACGCTGTCTGGTGGTTCAGGCCGGGACGACGTTGGCCGCCTGCGAGCCCTTGGGGCCCTGGACGACTTCGAAGCTGACGCGCTGGCCTTCCTGCAGGGAACGGAACCCCTGGGAACTGATGGCCGAATAGTGGACGAACACGTCCGCGCTGCCGTCCTCGGGCGCGATGAAACCAAAGCCCTTGGCGTCATTGAACCACTTCACGGTGCCGAAACTCATGTAGTGACCTCACTTGCTGTAGGAACAGGCGTGCCCCGTGTGCCGATGGCTCGGTCCCGTGCACGGACCGAGTATGAACAAGGGCAAAACGCTTGACAATTACCCCAGCAAGGCTTCGAGCAGGTCGGGAAGGCCCGCGCTGGCGGCTTCGACGTTGGCCAGCACTTCCTCGAGCGTGATCTCCGCGGCGTCGCCGCAGCCGGCGGCCCAGTTGGCGACGATGGCCAGGCAGGCGTAGTCCAGCCCCAGTTCGCGGGCAAGCCCCGCTTCGGGCATGCCGGTCATGCCCACCAGGTCGCAGCCGTCACGGCGCATGCGGGCGATCTCGGCGCGGGTTTCCAGACGGGGGCCCTGCGTCGCGCCGTAGCAGCCGCCGTCCACGAGCACCACGCCGGCTTTCTTCGCGGCGGCCAGGACGCCGGCCCGCAGCGACGGGGTGTAGGGCTCGCCGAAGTCCACGTGCAGCACCTCGCCGCCCTCGCGGTCCCAGAAGCTCGACGTGCGCCCCCAGGTGTAGTCGATCAGCTGGTCGGGCAGGCCCAGCACCTGCGGCCCGTAGGCATCGGTGATGCCGCCGACGGTGTTCACGGCCAGCACGCGGCGCACACCGAGGTCCTTCAGTCGCCAGAGGTTGGCGCGGTAGTTGACCCGGTGCGGCGGCAGCGAATGGCCCTCGCCGTGCCGGGCCAGGAAGGCAACGCGGCGACCGGCGAGCGTGCCCACGCGCACAGGACCGGAAGGCGCGCCGTAGGGGGTGTCGCCTTCGACGGCCTGCACGTCGGAAAGCGAGGCGAGCCGGTAGAGGCCGGTGCCACCAATGATGGCCAGGTCGATAGCCGACATGTTCAATCCCTCAGCGCGTAGATGCCCGGGAGGTTGCGGCCCTGTTCGTAATAATCCATGCCGTAGCCGAAGACATAGCGGTCGGGCACTTCGACGGCGACGTGCTGGGCTTCGACGCCGGCGACGCGGCGGTCGTGCCGCTTCAGCGCCATCACCGCGACGCGAACCTCGGCCGCCCCCTGCTCTTCGCACCAGCCGAGGATGGCCTTCAGCGTGTGGCCCTCGTCGAGGATGTCGTCGGCCACCAGCACGCGGCGGCCTTCCAGCGCCGTCGCCGGGCGGTGCCGCCACTCCAGCCCGCTCCCCTGGGTGGCGCCGCGGTAGCGAGTGGCGTGCAGATAATCGAACTGCAGGTCGGTTTTCATCGCCATTGCCAACCGGGCGGCGAACGGGAGGCCGCCGTGCATCACGGTCAACAGCAGCGGACGTTCGCCCGCCTGTGCGGCATAGGCCTCGTCGATCTCCGTGGCGATCCGGCCGATGCCAGCTTCCAGCGTCTCGCGGTCAAACAGCAGGTCGGACCGGGACAGCGCCGTCTTCAGGTCGTGGGACATCTCAGGCAGCTCCTTGCTCGATGCGTCGCAGCGCAGCGCGGGCCCCATCGTAACGTGCCTCCGCCAGCAGGGTGTCCCAGGCCAGCGACCTGCGTGCGAACAGGGGCGACAGCAGGGCGGCCGGTGCAGGCTCGCGCGCGGAAACCGCTTGCAGCGAATCGGCGACCAGCGCCGGGGCGCATACCAGCACCGCGTCGCAGCCAGCGTCGAGGTGGGCATCGATGCGCGCCTTCACGCCGCCCGCGGATTCGGCCGCAGCCATGCCGATGTCGTCGCTGAAGACGATGCCGCCGAAGCCCATGTCCCGGCGCAGGATGTCGCGGATCCAGCGCGGGGAGTAGCCTGCCGGCTCCGGCGCGACGGCCGGGTATTTCACGTGCGCCATCATGACCGCTTCGGCGCCGGCTTCGATGCCCGCGGCGAAGGGCACGAGGTCCAGCGCCTGCAGCCCGGCCAGCGGGCGCGCGTCGACGGCGTCGTCGAAATGCGTGTCCTCGAGCACCGAGCCATGGCCGGGGAAATGTTTGATGGTCGCGGCCATGCCCGCCTCGTGCAGGCCGGCGACGTAGGCACGGCAGAAGTCGGCGACGATGCCCGGCTCGGCGTGGAAGGCGCGGTTGCCGATCGCCAGGTTGCCGTGGCCCAGGTCCACCACCGGTGCGA
>CAXAYM010000365.1:0-2615 GCA_963973175.1 uncultured Arenimonas sp. | reverse complement strand
CGATGGCCCGGCAGGCGAGGGTGGCGTCGATCATCTGCCGTTCCGCCGGGCTGCAGGTGTCGTCGAGGGCCGCGGCGCTTTCCAGCGGCGGCGGCACCAGGCCGGGGCGGCCACGACGCAGGTTCACGAAGGCCTGCTGCTGGGTCGTGAACAGGCGCGCCGCCTCGTCGTCGGTGTCGGCGGCCACGACGTTCAGCGCGAGCATCACGTGCGGTTTCGCCAGCCGCGCCGACGGGCGGAACTCGCGGTGGTAAACCGCCAGCGCCTGGTCGAGCGCATCGGGCGCGAAGTGCGAGGCGAAGGCGTAGGGCAGGCCCAGCGCCGCCGCCAGGCGCGCGCCGAACAGGCTCGAGCCCAGGATCCAGGGCTCGATCTCCACGCCCGGCCCGGGTACGGCTTGCACGGCCTGGCCCGGCTGCACCGGCTCGAAGTAGCGCAGCAGTTCGACCACGTCACGCGGGAACTCCTCGGCATTGTCGTAGTAGCGCCGCAGCGCCTTCGCCGCCGCCTGGTCGGTCCCCGGCGCACGCCCCAGGCCCAGGTCGATGCGGCCCGGGAACAGCGTGCCCAGCGTGCCGAAGGCTTCGGCCGCCTGCAGCGGCGAGTGGTTGGGCAGCATGATGCCGCCCGCGCCGACCCGGATGGTTTGCGTGCCACCGGCCACGTGGCCGATGAGCACCGCCGTCGCCGCGCTGGCGATGCCCGGCATGTTGTGGTGTTCGGCCAGCCAATAGCGCCGGTAACCCGCCCGCTCGCCGGCCCGCGCAAGGTCGAGCGCGTTGGCGAAGGTCTGCGCCGGCGTGCTGCCGACGGTGACGGGGGCGAGGTCGAGGATCGAAAGGGGAATCATGGCGGCGCCGTGGGGGACTCCCCGTCAACATGAGGCGCGCGGCGCGGTCTTACAAGCCGGCTGGCCCCGAACGCTGTGTGCTAAGCCCGCAAGGTTTGCAGATGCACGCTGGTCTCGCTGGCGCTGATGCCCTCGATGCCGCGGATGCGTTCGAGCACGGTCGAAAGTTCCGCCAGGCTGCCAACGCGCAGTTCGGCCAGCAGGTCCCAGCGGCCGTTGGTGTCGTGCAGGGCGGCGACGCCCGGTTCGCCCAGCAGCGCGCGGATGACGCGGTGCTGGTTGCCTTCCACGGCGAGCGAGGTCCAGGCGCGGATCTCGTCGGGCGAGGCATCGGGCCGCAGCCGCACGGTGTAGCCGGTGATGACGCCCGCGCGCTCGAGCCGCGCCATGCGGTTGGTGATGGTGCCGCGGGCCACGCCCAGGGCCTTGGCCAGGTCGGCCACGGGGGCGCGGGCATCGTGGCGCAGTTTGGCGATCAGGCGGCGGTCGAGATCGTCCATCGTGTCATTCCGTCAATCTGTGCTGGCGATATGGCAGGTTTCTGGTGAAACCATAGCATCTTTGCCGTTTCGCGCTGTCAGGCGGGTCCGGACAATAGGAGCCATCGAATCCATGCCTTCCAGGAGACCGCCCATGGCCATGACCCAGCTCACCACCCAGGACCTGACCCACATCGTCGCCACCCACGGCCTGCCTACCCTGCTCGGGCGCCTGGTGGACTACCTGGAGGCCGACTTCCGGCGCTGGGAGGACTTCGACAAGAGTCCGCGTTCGGCCGCCCATTCCCCCGGGGGCGTGATCGAACTGATGCCGGTCGCCGACGCGAAGGAATACAGCTTCAAGTACGTCAACGGCCACCCGGGCAATACGAAGCTGGGCCTGTCCACCGTGGTGGCCTTCGGCGTGCTTGCCGACGTCGATACCGGCATGCCGACGCTGATCAGCGAGCTCACCCTGACCACCGCGCTGCGCACCGCCGCCACCTCGGTGATGGCGGCGAAGCTGCTGGCGCGCAAGGATTCGACGGTGATGGCGCTGATCGGCAATGGCGCCCAGAGTGAATTCCAGGCCCTGGCTTTCCATCACCTGCTGGGCATTGAGGAAGTGCGGCTGTACGACGTCGATCCGGCGGCGACCGAAAAGCTGGTGCGCAACCTCGCCGCGGCCGCGCCCGACCTGCGCATTGTGCGCAGCGCGAGCGTTGCCCAGGCCGTGCGCGGCGCCGACATCGTCACCACCGTCACCGCGGACAAGGCCAATGCCGACATCCTAACGCCGGAAATGATCGAGCCGGGCATGCACCTCAATGCCGTCGGCGGTGACTGCCCGGGCAAGACCGAGCTGGCCACCGGCGTCGTCGCCAATGCCTCGGTGTTCGTCGAGTTCGAACCGCAGTCGCGCATCGAAGGCGAAGTGCAGCAGATGCCGGCCGACTCCCCGGTCACCGAACTGTGGCGCGTGCTGGCCATGCAGGCCGCCGGGCGCCGCAATGCCGCCGAAGTGACCTTGTTCGATTCCGTGGGCTTCGCGCTGGAGGACTACTCGGCGCTGCGCCTGGTGCGCGATTGTGCGAAGGAAATGGGCCTGGGCCGCGAAGCCGGCCTGATCCCGGCGCTGCGGGATCCGAAGAACCTGTTTGGTGAGCTGGCCGTGGCACCGCAGGCGGCGCGCAAGCAGGCGGCCTGAAAAACGAAAGCCCGCCTTCGGGCGGTCTTGGTCGTAAGGGGTGGGCCCTCACCCCGGCCCTCTCCCGCAGGCGGGAGAG
>CAXAYM010000364.1:0-2617 GCA_963973175.1 uncultured Arenimonas sp. | reverse complement strand
CGCGCATCGGCGTGCACGGCTGGTCGAACGGCGGCTACATGACGCTGATGCTGCTGGCCAAGGCCAGCGATCATTACGCCTGCGGCGTCGCGGGTGCCCCGGTCACGGACTGGGCGCTGTACGACACCCACTACACCGAACGCTACATGGACCACCCGGAGACGAATCCGGAGGGCTATCGAGAAGCGTCGGTGTTCACCCACCTCGACGGCCTGCGTTCAAAGCTCCTGCTGGTGCACGGCATGGCCGACGACAACGTCCTGTTCACCAACTCGACCAAGTTGATGTCGGAACTGCAGAAGCGCGGCACGCCGTTCGAGCTGATGACCTATCCCGGTGCCAAACATGGCCTGCAGGGCGCGGATGCGCTGCACCGCTATCGCATGGCGGAAGACTTCCTCGCACGCTGCCTTTTGTAGGAGCGCCTTCAGGCGCGAATTCCTTCTTTGCCAAGGGCAAAGTCAAAAGATTCGCGCCTGAAGGCGCTCCTACAGGTTGAGCGTCACCAGTGCCGGGGTGTGGTCGCTGGGACGCTCCCAGGTGCGCGGTTCGCGGTCGATCTCAGCGCCGGTGCAGTGCTCGCGCAGGGCGTCAGACACCAGGCACAGGTCGATGCGCAGCCCCAGGTTCCGGCGGAAGCCGGCGGCGCGGTAGTCCCACCAGCTGAACACTCCGCCCTCCTGGTTGTGCAGGCGGAAGCTGTCGTGCAGGCCCAGGTCCATCAGCCGGCGCAGCGCGGCGCGTTCGGCGGTTGACGTGAGGATGTGCTCGTCGTTCCATACCGCCGGGTCGTGCACGTCGCGCTCGTCCGGGGCGATGTTGAAGTCGCCCATCACCACCATCTTCGGGTGGGTCCGGAGCTCTTCCGCCAGCCAGTCGTGCACGGCCGCGAGCCAGCGCAGCTTGTAGTCGTACTTTTCGGTGCCCAGGTCCTGGCCGTTGACCACGTACAGGTTGACGATCCGCAGGTCGCCGATAGTGGCGGCGATGACGCGCTTCTGCTCGTCCTCGAACCCCGGAATGGCCATCACGCAGGTGGTTTCTTCGATCGGTCGGCGCGAGAGGATGGCGACGCCGTTATAGGTCTTCTGGCCGCAGAAGACGCTGCGGTAACCCAGGCCGGCCAGCACGGAATCCGGGAAGCGCGGATCCTCGAGCTTGGTCTCCTGCAGGCCGACGATGTCGGGCTGGCGGAGCTTGAGCCACTCTTCCAGGTGCGGCAGGCGCACGTTGAGGGAATTGACGTTCCAGCTGGCGATGGTGGTGGTGTCCATGGCGCGAATGCTAACCGTTCGCGCGGCCCGCGGCGAAGCCTTGACCGGAATCAAGGCATGCGGCGGAAATCGGCGCACCCTCAGGGTCGGGAATTCCTGTCCGGAGATTGACCATGTCCTTCCGAGAACCGCGTTATGCCGCATCGCGCCGCGCCCTGCACTGGGGCATCGCCATTCTGATGGTTCTGGCCTACGTCTTCATCCTGGGCCGCGAGAACTTTGAACGCGGCTCCGACGCCCGCCTGGCCATGGTGCAGGCCCATTTCTGGATCGGCATAGCGATCCTCGCGCTGATGCTGCCGCGCCTGCTGCTGTTCTTCTCCCGGCCGGCGCCGCCGGTGCGGCCACCCTTGCCGGCGTGGCAGGCGCTGCCGGCCAAGGGCGTGCACCTGCTGCTCTACGTGATGCTGGTGGCGCAGCCGGTGCTCGGCCTGCTGACCGCCTGGACCGACGGCAAGGAATTGCTGCTGCCCTTCACCCAGATCGTCGTGCCGCCGCTGGTGTCGGCGAACGAGGCACTGGCCCACCGGTTCGAGGACCTGCACGAACTGATCGGCACCGTCTTCTACTGGGTGGTTGGCCTGCACGTGGCGGCGGCGCTGTACCATCACTTCATCCGCCGCGACGACACCTTGCGGCGCATGACCTGACCGGAGGCGTTCAAGCATGAAGTGGGTGGACCTGCGCAGCGACACCGTGACCCAACCCACTCCGGCGATGCGGCAGGCGGGACTGTCGGCCGCGGTCGGCGACGACGTGATGGGCGACGATCCCAGCGTCAATGCGCTCCAGGAACGGGTCGCCCGCGAACTGGGCTTCGAGGCCGCGCTTTACGTGCCCAGCGGCACCCAGTCCAACCTGCTGGCGCTGATGGGCCACTGCGAACGCGGCGACGAATACCTGGTCGGCATGGACGCGCACACCTACAAGTACGAAGGCGGCGGCGCGGCGGTCCTGGGGTCGATCCAGCCGCAGCCGATCGAGCACGCCACCGACGGCACGCTGCCGATCGAGGCGCTGGAAGCAGCGGTGAAGCCGCTGGGCGACCCGCATTTCGCCCGCACCCGGCTGCTGGCGCTGGAGAACACCTGGCACGGCCGGCCGCTGCCGCTGGACTACCTGGCCCAGGCCGGGGCGTTCGCGCGCGGACGGGGACTGGCCTTCCACCTCGACGGCGCCCGCCTGTACAACGCCGCCGTGGCCGGCGGCGTGCCGGCGGCGCAGATCGCGGGGCATTTCGATTCGGTGTCGGTGTGCCTGTCCAAGGGCCTGGGCGCGCCCGTCGGTTCGGTCCTGGCCGGCTCGCGGGCCCTGGTGGACAAGGCGCGGCGCTGGCGCAAGGT
>CAXAYM010000363.1:0-2634 GCA_963973175.1 uncultured Arenimonas sp. | reverse complement strand
CCCGCTGCGCCACGTGTTCTACACCAACTCCGGCTCGGAATCGGTGGACACCGCGCTCAAGATCGCGCTGGCCTACCACCGCGTGCGCGGCGAAGGCCAGCGCACCCGCCTGATCGGCCGCGAGAAGGGTTACCACGGCGTCGGCTTCGGCGGCATCTCGGTCGGCGGCATGGTCAACAACCGCAAGTACTTCGGCGCGATGCTGCCCGGCGTCGACCACCTGCCGCATACCCTGGACATCGCCCGCAACGGCTTCAGCCGCGGCCTGCCGGCCCACGGCGCCGAACTGGCCGACGAGCTCGAGCGCATCGTCGCCCTGCATGACGCCAGCACGATTGCCGCGGTGATCATCGAGCCGGTATCGGGCAGCGCCGGCGTGGTGCTGCCGCCGGAGGGTTACCTCAAGCGCATCCGCGATATCTGCACCAAACACGGCATCCTGCTGATCTTCGACGAGGTCATCACCGGCTTCGGCCGCGTCGGCGAGGCCTTTGCCGCCCAGCGATTCGGCGTGGTGCCGGACATGATCACCACCGCCAAGGGCCTGACCAATGGTTCGGTGCCGATGGGCGCGGTGTTCGCCACGTCCGCGATCCACGACGCCTTCATGCATGGGCCCGAGGGCGCGATCGAGCTCTTCCACGGCTACACCTATTCCGGGCACCCCCTGGCCTGCGCCGCGGCCCTGGCGACCCTGGACGTCTACCAGAATGAGGGCCTGTTCCAGCGGGCGATCGACATGGCGCCCTACTGGGAGCAGGCCATCCATGCCCTCAAGGGGCTGCCCAACGTCATCGACATCCGCAACGTCGGCCTGGTCGGCGCCGTGGAGCTGGCGGCACGGCCCGAGGGCGTGGGCCAGCGGGGCTACGAGGTCTTCAACCGGGCCTTCTTCGAGCAGAACCTGATGGTGCGCTGCACCGGGGACGTGATCGCCCTGTCCCCGCCGCTGATCCTGAACAAGGAGCACATAGACCGGATTTTCGACCGGTTGGCCGCTACCATACGCGCCACCGCCTGACCGGGCGGACCAATCCTTCACCAGATCAGACCCGCCCCGGGAGGGCAGTTTCATGCTTATCGGCGTCCCCAAGGAAATCAAGAACCACGAATACCGCATCGGCCTGACCCCGGCCGGCGTGCGCGAGCTGTGCTCCCACGGCCACCAGGTGATGGTGCAGCGCGACGGCGGCAAAGCCATCGGCCTCACCGACGAGCAGTACGAAGCGGCGGGCGCCAACATCGTCGACAGCGCCGCGGCGATCTTCGCCAAGGCCGAGATGATCATCAAGGTGAAGGAGCCCCAGCCCGTCGAGTGCGCGATGCTGCGCCCGGGCCAGATCCTCTACACCTACCTGCACCTGGCCCCGGACCCGGACCAGACCGCGGCCCTGGTGAAGTCGGGCTGCACGGCGATCGCCTATGAAACCGTCACCGACCGCAAGGGCGGCCTGCCGCTGCTGGCGCCGATGTCGGAGGTGGCCGGCCGCATGTCCATCCAGGCCGGCGCGCATGCGCTGGAAAAGGCCCAGGGCGGCGCCGGCGTGCTGCTCGGCGGCGTGCCGGGCGTGAAGCCGGCCAACGTCCTGGTGCTCGGTGGCGGCGTGGTCGGCCTGAACGCCGCGCGCATGGCCATGGGCATGAATGCGCGCGTGACCATCCTCGACCGTTCGCTCGACCGCCTGCGCTACATCGACGAACTCTACGGCGACCGCATGACCACCCTGTACTCGACCGTCGACACCGTGGAATACCTGCTGCCCTTCGCCGACCTGGTGATCGGCGCGGTGCTGGTCCCGGGCGCCGCCGCGCCGAAGCTGATCACCCGCAAGCAGCTGGCGCTGATGAAGCCCGGCTCGGTGCTGGTGGACGTCGCGATCGACCAGGGCGGCTGCTTCGAAACCTCCAAGGCCACCACCCACCAGAACCCGACCTACGAAGTGGACGGCATCATCCACTACTGCGTCGCCAACATGCCCGGCGGCGTCGCCCGCACCTCGACCTTCGCGCTGACCAACGCCACCCTGCCCTACGCGGTGAAGCTGGCGAACAAGGGCGTGCAGGCAATGCTGGACGACGAGCACCTGCTCAACGGCCTGAACGTGCATGCCGGCAAGATCACCTACGAAGCCGTGGCCCGCGACCTGGGTTACGACTACGTGCCGGCCGCCACCGCCCTGAAGAGCTGATCCATGGCCGCCCCCCGCCGCATCCTGCACTTCATCGACGGTCAGCCGTCGGAAGGACGTTCGGAGCGGTGGGGCGAGGTGTTCGATCCCGCCACCGGCGCCGTGCAGGCGCGGGTGGCGCTGGCGTCGGCCGACGACGTTGGCGCGGCCGTGGCCGCCGCGCAGGCGGCCTTCCCGGGCTGGGCCGCTACCCCGCCCCTGCAGCGCGCCCGGGTCCTGTTCCGATTCAAGGCCCTGCTGGAGGAGCACGCCGACGAACTGGCCGCCGCCATTACCTCCGAACACGGCAAGGTCCTGGCCGATGCCCGCGGCGAAGTGACCCGCGGCATCGAGGTCGTCGAGTTCGCCTGCGGCGCCCCGCACCTGCTCAAGGGCGAGCACTCGATGGACGTCGGCCGCGACGTCGATTCCTTCACCGAATACGCACCGCTGGGGGTGGTCGCCG
>CAXAYM010000362.1:0-2634 GCA_963973175.1 uncultured Arenimonas sp. | reverse complement strand
CCGCCTCGACGCCGTGGCCGAGGATCGCTACTGGCGCAGCCAGTACGAAAGCGAGCCCTACTACGAGCGTGACCACGGCTGGGATGACTACGGCCCGGCCTACAAGGTCGGTTGGGACGCACGCGCGCGCGCCGGCGGCCGGACCTTCGAGGACGCCGAGGCGGACATGCGTCGCAGCTGGGAAGAAACCAAGGGCAAATCAAAGCTGGCCTGGGAAAAGGCCAAGCTCGCCGCGAAGGCGGCCTGGCACCGCGTTGAACGGGCCATGCCCGGGGATGCCGACCGCGACGGCCGCTGAGGCCGTCGGGGTTGTCTGCGGGCCCGTGTCGGTACCAGCGCGGGCCCGTTTTTTTACCCGCTTTCCTAGTCCAGGGCTTCGGTGCCCATCGCCGGGCAGTTGGCCAGGTCGCTGCGATCAGGACTGTCGTCCACCTGCTTGCCGGCGTCGCGCAGCGCGGTGCGCAAGCCTTCCTCGAGCACGGGGTGGTAGATCGGCATGCGCAGCAGGTCGAACACCGTGAGCTGCTGGTCCACCGCCAGCGCCAGCAGATGGGCCAGGTGGTCGCCCGAAGGCGTGCAAAGCTCGGCGCCGAGGATGCAGCCGGTGTCGTGGGCGGCATACACCCGCAGCAGGCCTTCGTTCTTCTGCGCGGCGCGGGCGCGACCCTGCCGGCTGAAGTCCACTTCGCCGACGACGACGTCGTCTGGCAGTTCCGACCGTCGCTTGCCGACGTGTGCCGAGACCGGGTCCGAAAAGACGATGCCCAGGGGCGTGCGCCGCTGGTAGCAGATCGGCTCGTCGGCCATCGCGTTGCGCCCGGCGATGAAGCCTTCGTCCGCGGCTTCATGCAGGATCGGTGCGTGCGTATTGACGTCGCCGGCGATGAAGACCGGCGTGTCGCCGATGCGCAGCAGGCCGGGTTCGAAGGGGGGCAGGCCCTTTTCGTCGAGCGCCACGCCCAGGGTGTCCAGGCCGACATCGTCGAGGTTGGGGCGGCGGCCGATCGCGGCCAGCACGGCGTCGACGACGAGCGACGTGTCGCCGGCGCTCACGCGTACGCCGACACCCGCGGCCTCGAGGGCGACTTCGCTGCCGGTGTGGATGCCCATCTCCTGGTCCAGCAGCGCACGCAGGGTGGCATTGACCTTGTCGTCGCGCAGGCCTGCCAGGCGGTCGCTGCTGCTGAAGGCGGTGACTTCGCTGCCCAGCCGCGCCAGCGCCTGGGCCATTTCGACGCCGATCGCGCCCAGGCCGATGACGGCGATGCGGCGGGGCAGGTCGGCGCGTTCGAAGAGCGAATCGGTGGTGAACACGCGATCACCCAGCGCCGCCCAGGGCGCGGGCAGCACCGGCCGCGAGCCGGTCGCCAGGATGATGCGGCGGGCAGTGAACTCGCGGTCGCCCACGGCGACCCGGTCCAGGCCCAGCAGCCGGCCGCGGCCGGGAAAGTTGCGGTCGCCAAGGTCCTCGGTGGCCTTGAGCACCCCGGAAACGTAGTAATCGCGCAGCTTGCGCACCCGCGCCAGCACCGCCGGGATGTCGACGTCCAGCCCATCGGCGCCGCTGACGCCGAACTCGCCCAGCTTCTTTCGGGCATGGAAGGCGTTCGCGGCTTCGATCAGCACCTTGGATGGCATGCAGCCCACCCGCGCGCAGGTGGTGCCGTAGGGTCCGTCGTTCACCAGCAGGAAATCGTCGGTGCGCTTGCGCACCTCGCGCAGCGCGGCCAGGCCGGCGGTGCCGGCGCCGAGGATGATGGTGTCGTAGCTCGCGGCCATGCGCAGTTCTCCCGGGGCGTGAAGGACATCGTGAACGATTCACGCCTGCACACGCAAAGAATCCGCCGCCGCACGGTGTGCTTCGTTCACGGAAGTGAATCCGTCGGTCCTGTCTCATACTTTGCGACCTGCGCCCCCGACCCTGTCCCGATGGAACTCAACCGCAAGCTGGCCATCCTGGCCGATGCCGCCAAGTACGACGCCTCCTGTGCCTCCAGCGGCGCCGACAAACGTGACTCTCGGGCGTCCGGCGGCATCGGCAGCACGGGCGGCATGGGCATCTGCCACAGCTACACGCCCGACGGCCGCTGCGTGTCGCTGCTGAAGATCCTGCTCACCAACTTCTGCATCTACGACTGCGCGTACTGCGTCAACCGGGTCTCGAGCAACGTGCCGCGCGCCCGGTTCACCCCGGAGGAAGTGGTCCGGCTGACGCTGGACTTCTACAAGCGCAACCTGATCGAGGGCCTGTTCCTGTCCAGCGGCATCATCCGCAATGGCGACTACACGATGGAGCAGTTGGTCGCCGTGGCGAGGAGCCTGCGCAAGGAGCATCGTTTCCGGGGCTACATCCACCTCAAGACCATTCCCGAGGCCTCGCCCGAGCTGCTGGCCGAGGCCGGGCGCTACGCCGACCGCCTGAGCATCAACATCGAACTTCCTACCGAGGAAGGCCTGGCCGCGCTGGCGCCGGAGAAGCGCTTGCCCGGCATCCGCCAGGCGATGGGGGCGCTGCGCCTGCGCATCGACGAAGCGAAGGCGGAGAAGAAGGCGCCGCGGTTCTCGCCGGCGGGACAAAGCACGCAGATGATCGTCGGCGCCGATGCCGCGACCGATGCCGATATCGTCGGCAAG
>CAXAYM010000361.1:0-2638 GCA_963973175.1 uncultured Arenimonas sp. | reverse complement strand
ATCTCGTCGATGAAGATGATGCAGGGCGCGTGCTTCTTGGCGGTCTCGAACATGTCGCGCACGCGGCTGGCGCCGACACCGACGAACATTTCCACGAAATCGGAGCCCGAGATCGAGAAGAACGGCACCTTCGCCTCGCCGGCGATGGCGCGCGCCAGCAGGGTCTTGCCGGTGCCCGGCGGGCCGACCATCAGCACGCCGCGCGGGATCTTGCCGCCCAGCTTCTGGAAGCGGCCCGGGTCGCGCAGGAATTCGACCAGCTCGCCCACTTCCTCCTTGGCCTCGTCGCAGCCGGCGACGTCGGCCAGGGTGACCTTGACGTCGTTTTCGCCCTGCAGCTTGGCCCGCGACTTGCCGAAGCTCATCGCGCCCTTGCCGCCGCCCTGCTGCATGTTGCGCATCATCCAGAACCAGAAGCCGATGATCAGCGCGACCGGCAGCAGGTTGAACAGGATGCTCAGCAGCAGCGAGCGCGGCTTGGGTGTTTCCTGGGTGATCTCGACGTCGTTCTCGAACAGGGTGTCGAGCAGGCGCGAGTCGTCCGGCGCCGCCGTGGTGAACACGGTGTTGTCGGTGCGCTTGCCGGTGACCGAGATCTGGTCATCGGCGATCTTCACCTCGGACACGCGGCCACTCTTCACCTCTTCGATGAACTCGTTGTAGCTCAGCTCGGACGTGGTGGCCCCCGGCGTCGAAAAGCTGTTGAACACCGCCATCAGCACGACGGCGATGACCAGCCAGAGCAGGAGGTTTTTTGCCAGGTCGTTCATCACTTGCTTCCTCGTCGCTTGCCGGTGGCCAGCGCATAAACTTCGTTTGAGCGGCGCCGGGACGCCGCGGGCTTGCGGATCACCAGCTTGTCGTAGCGCGTCCTGAGTTCCTTGACGTAGGCATCGAAGCCTTCGCCCTGGAACAGCTTGATCAGGAACGTGCCGCCAACCTTGAGGTGCTTGTCCGCGAAATCGCGGGCCAGCTCGGACAGGTACATCGCCCGGGCCTGGTCCACGGTATCCACGCCAGTCATATTGGGGGCCATGTCCGAAAGCACAAGGTCCACCGGGGTACCGCCAAGCAGGGTTTCCAGCTCGGACAATGGCCCGTCCTCTCTGAAATCGCCGTGAATGAACTCGACCCCGGCGATCGGGGGCATGTCCAGGATGTCCAGGGCCAGCACCCGGCCGCGGTCGCCCAGGTCCCGGCGCACGACCTGGGACCAGCCGCCCGGCGCGGCCCCCAGGTCCACGACGACCATGCCCGGCTTGAGCAGGCGGCCGCGCTCGATCAGCTCCTCGAGCTTGTAGGCCGCGCGCGAACGCATGCCTTCGGACTGGGCCTTCTTCACGAAGGGGTCGTCGAAGTGCTCCTTGAGCCAGCGTTGGCTGCTGCGGCTGCGGGCCATGGCCTTGAAGTGGGGGGACGGGCCGCCATGATACCCTAGCGCCCCTTCCGAGCCGCCCGCGAGACCATGGCCACCGCCCTCAGCAACACCCAGAAGCGATACCTGCGCGGCCTGGCGCACGACCTCAAGGCCGTGCTGATCGTCGGCGCCAAGGGCATCACCGATGCGCTGGCGGCCGAGGCGGCCCAGGCGCTGGAGCACCACGAGCTGCTGAAGGTGAAGATCCACGCCGGCGACCGCGAACTGCGCGACGAGTGGATCGCCGAACTGGCCAGGCGCACCGACGCCGCCCTGGTCACGCGCATCGGCAACGTGGCGGTGTTCTATCGCCGCCGCGCCGACAAGCCCCTGATCGTCCTGCCCCGGGACTGAGCCTCCGGGAACCGCCGTGCAGCTTTCGCAGGAAAACCCGGATTTCAGCTTCGTCCTGCGGGGCACGACCGCGACCACGGTCCTGGTCAACCAGCAGTCGCTGGACGCCAGCTTCGTCCTGGCCCCCGACCAGCTGCTGGAAAACTGGGGCCCGGCCTCGGTCGATGCGCTCGAGCCCTCGCACATGGACACCCTGCTGGCCCTGAAGCCCTCGGTGGCGATCCTGGGCACCGGCCCGCGCCAGCGTTTCCCTTCACCGGCCGTGATGGCCGCCATGCTCACGCGCGGCGTCGGCCTGGAAGTCATGGACAACGCCGCGGCGGCGCGTACCTTCAACGTGCTGGCCACCGAAGGCCGCAAGGTCGTCGCGGCCTTCCTGCTTCCCGGCTGACGTCCCTCCCAAGGGACATCACTGACGCGGCAGCACCTGCATCGGATCCACCGGCTTGCCGTTGCGGCGCACCTCGAAGTGCAGCATGTCGCGGCTCGTGCCGGTGCGGCCCAGCTCGGCGATCTGCTGGCCGGCCTTCACCTGCGCGCCCTCGCCCACCAGACGGCGACGGTTGTGGGCGTAGGCCGACAGCCATTCGTCGCTGTGCTTGACGATGATCAGCTCGCCGTAGCCGACCAGACCCGACCCCGAATAAACGATCACGCCGTCGGCCGCGGCCACGACCGCCTGTCCGGCATTGCCGGCGATATCCAGGCCCTGGCGCTTGGGATCCCCGGCCACGAACCGGCCGATCACCTGCCCCTGCGTGGGCCATCGCCAGGCACCGCTGGCCGGCGCGGCATCCGGCACGGCCGGCAGCGTCGGCGTCGGCGTCGGACGCACCGGCGCGGCGACGGGGGTCGTGGTCACCGGCG
>CAXAYM010000360.1:0-2659 GCA_963973175.1 uncultured Arenimonas sp. | reverse complement strand
GCGCCCTGGTGCTTGCGCTGGCGCTGGGCGTGGGCACTGCGGGCCTGTACGCGCTGCTGGGCACGCCCGACGCGCTCGACCCGGCCCAGGTGAAGGCGCCGGAAACCCTGGACGAAGCCATCGTGCAGCTCGAACGCCGCCTCGCCGAGGAGCCGGGCAGCGTCGAAGGCTGGGTGCTGCTCGGCCGCAGCCGCGCCGCGCAGCAGGACTGGCCGGCGGCGGCCGAAGCCTTCGGCAAGGCCCAGGCCCTGCTGCCCGAAGAACCCGACCTGATGGTCGAACTCGCCGACGCACGCATGCGCGCCGCACCGGACGGCCGTTTCCCCGCCGACGCCGTCGCCCTGCTCGAACGCGCCGTGCAGCTGCGGCCCAATCACCAGCGGGCCCTGTTCTACCTGGGCGCCCAGCAGCTGCAAGCCGGCAAACCCGCCGAGGCGGCCGACACCTGGGGCCGCCTGCTGCCGCTGGTGGACGCCAGCACGGCCGCGGCCCTGCGCCCGCAGCTGGACATGGCCCGCGAACAGGCCGGCCTGCCGCCGCTCGACCCGGCGCCCGAGGCCGCCGCCGGCCCGCGCCTGTCGGTCACGGTCGAACTCGACCCGGCGCTGGCCGGTCCGATGGCGCCCGGCGCCACCCTCTACGTGTTCGCCCGCACGCGGGAGGGCGGCCTGCCGGTGGCGGTCAAGCGCCTGCCGGCTGGCGAATTCCCGGTGACGGTGGAACTCTCCGACGCCGACGGCCTGATGCCCGCGCAGAAGCTCTCCGCGCAGGAGCGCGTGGTGCTGATGGCGCGCATCTCGCGCTCGGGGGACGCCGGCGCCCGTCCCGGCGACCTGGAAGCCGACGCCGTCGAACTGGACGTGGCCGAAGGCGCCAACGCGAAGCTGGTGATTGCTAAAGTGGTGCAATGAGCGAATCGATCCCGCCGGCCACCCGTTTCGTCGAACTTCCCGGTCCTTTCCCCTTCAAGCGCGGCGGCGCGCTCGAAGGCGCCGTCCTGGCCTATGAAACCTGGGGCGCGCTGTCCCCCGCGCGCGACAATGCCATCCTGATCCTGCCGGGGCTGTCGCCCAATGCCCATGCGGCCTCGCACGCGGCCGATCCCGACCCGGGCTGGTGGGAAGCCATGCTCGGCCCGGGCAAGCCGATCGATACGAACCGCTGGTTCGTCGTTTGCGTCAATCCGCTGGGCAGCTGCAAGGGCAGCACCGGCGCGGCCTCGGTCAATCCGGCCACGGGCCAGCCCTACCGGCTGGATTTCCCCGACCTGTCGATCGAGGACGGTTCGCGTGCGGCGCATCACCTGGTGCGCTCACTGGGCATCGACCGGCTGGCCTGCGTCATCGGCAACTCCATGGGCGGCATGGGCGCGCTGGCGCTGCTGCTGCAATTCCCGGGCATCGCGCGTTCGCACATCAATGTTTCGGGCAGCGCCCGCGCACTGCCGTTTTCGATCGCGATCCGATCGCTCCAGCGCGAGGCGATCCGGCTGGACCCGAACTGGAACCAGGGCCACTACGACGACCACGCGTACCCGGAAAACGGCATGCGCATCGCGCGCAAGCTGGGCGTGGTGACCTACCGGTCGGCGATGGAATGGGACGGCCGTTTCGGCCGCGTGCGCCTGGACAGCGAGTGCCGGGAAGACGATCCCTTCGGCCTGGAGTTCGAGGTCGAACGTTACCTCGAGGGCCATGCGCGCCGCTTCGTGCGCACCTTCGATCCGAACTGCTACCTGTACCTGAGCCGCTCGATGGACTGGTTCGACGCGGCCGAATACGGCGGCGGCGACGTGATGAAGGCGCTGGCCTCGATCCGGCTCGAGCGCGCGATGGCGATCGGCGTGCACACCGACATCCTGTTCCCGCTCCAGCAGCAGGAGCAGGTCGCCGACGGCCTGCGCGCCGGCGGCGCCGACTCGGAATTCCTGGCCCTGGAATCGCCGCAGGGCCACGACGCCTTTCTCGTCGACATCGAGCGTTTCGGGCCGGCGATCGGCGGGTTCCTCGGCAAGCTCTAGACAGAAAAAAGGCGTGGATGGCTCCACGCCTTCGGTCTCCTTGGCGCCGGACCTTGCTGCCCCTGCGCCTGCTCTTGGTACCGGTGATAGGACTCGAACCTACACGCCATCGCTGGCAAGGGATTTTGAGTCCCCCGCGTCTACCATTCCGCCACACCGGCACGTGGGCGGCGCGATTATAGCCCAGCAGGGCTCCGCCTACGCGGCCTCGTCCAGGCCCAGCTGGCGCGGCGCCTTGCGGTACCAGCCGTCTTCCTCGGGCTGGAACATCGAACAGCAGGTCAGCGCCTGCTTGTAGATGTGCAGCGAGATCGCCACCGCGTCGGCGCTGGGATTTCGGATCGCGTGGTACTCATGCGGCGGGATCAGGCTGCCGGCCGAGCCGACGCCGGCGATCTGGGTGCCGACCGGCTCGAAGCGCACGCGGTCGCCGTCCTGTTCGCGCAGCTCGAACTGGGTGATCTCGAGCTGGCCCTGCCAGACGCCTTCCACGCACCAGACGCCGGAGTGGTCGTGCACCGGCGTGCCCTGCCCCGGACCCCAGGTCATCGCGACGACGCTGTAGCCGGACTCTTCGCAGCGGTAGAGCTCGCGACGGGCGTAGTGGTCGGTCACCGGCTCGTGCACGCAGGCCGGAAG
>CAXAYM010000359.1:0-2664 GCA_963973175.1 uncultured Arenimonas sp. | reverse complement strand
CCGCCGGCCGCGCCGTGGTGTCGCGGTCGCCGCGGATCAGCAGCGGCATCATCACGTTCTCCAGCGCCGTGAACTCGGGCAGCAGGTGGTGGAACTGATAGACGAAACCCAGGGCGCGGTTGCGCAGCAGGCCGCGTTCGCGTTCGCCCAGGGCCGACATGCGCTGGCCATCGACGTGGACCTCGCCGGAGCTGGCGCTGTCGAGGCCACCGAGCAGGTGCAGAAGCGTGCTCTTGCCCGCGCCCGAGGCACCGACGATGGCAACGGTTTCGCCCCGGTGCACGGACAGCTGCAGGCCATCGAACACAGGCGTTCGCAGGTCGCCTTCCTGGTAGGTCTTGCCCAGGTTTTCGCAGCGGATGACGACGTCGTTCATGGGCTTATTCATAGCGCAGTGCCGTGGCCGGGTCCGTGCGCGAAGCGCGCCAGGCCGGGTAAAGGGTGGCCAGCAGGCAAAGGACGAAGGCGACGATGGCGATCATCAGCACGTCCTTCGGATCGACCAAGGTGGGGACGCCGCTGATGTAATAGACGTCGGACGGCATCAGCTCGGTCTGGAAGGTCTTCTCGACGAAACGCACGATGTCCGAGAGGTTGCTCGCCAGCAGCACGCCGCTGGCGACGCCGATGCCGATGCCCAGCACGCCGATCACCATGCCCTGCACGATGAACACGCGCATCACCGAGCCGGGCGACATGCCCAGCGTGCGCAGGATGGCGATGTCGGACTGCTTGTCCTGCACCAGCATCACCAGCGAGGACACCAGGTTGAAGGCGGCGATGGCGATCACCAGCGAAAGCAGGATGAACATCACCGTCTTCTCGAGCTTGAGCGCCCGGAAGAAATTGGCGTGGTCGCGGGTCCAGTCGCGGACGCGGTAGTGGCCCTGCATGCGGTCGGCCAGGTCGCGCGCCACCGGCCAGGCCTCCCACAGATCCACCAGCTTCAGGCGCACGCCGCTGACGCCGTCGCCCATCCGGCCCAGCCGCTGGGCGTCGGTGAGGTGCACCAGCGCCATGCCCAGGTCGAATTCCTGGGCGCCGGCCTCGAAGATGCCGACCACCTCGAAACGCCGCGCTCGCGGCATGGCCCCGAGCGGCGTGACGGTGGCTTCGGAAATGTAGACATTGACCGAGTCACCGACGCCGACGCCGAGCAACAGCGAGAGTTCGCGGCCCAGGATGATCCGGTATTCCCCCGGCTGCAGGTCGTCCAGGCGGCCCTGCACCATCTTGTCGGCCAGCTCCGAAACCTTCGGCTCGTGCGATGGCAGCACGCCGCGGATGATCGCGCCGCGGCGCGAGCGTCCCTGCAGCAGCGATTCGGTCTCGACGTAGGGCGCGGCGCCGACCACCCGCGGATCCTCGCCGGCCAGCTCGACCGCCCGCGGCCAGTCCTGCAGCGGTCCCTCGATACCCGACACCGTGGCGTGCGCCACCATGCCCAGGATGCGGTCGCGCAGTTCCTGCTGGAAGCCGCTCATCACCGAGATCGTGGTGATCAGCGCCATCACGCCGATGATGATGCCCAGGATGGACGCCATCGAGATGAAGGAAATAAAGCCGTTGCGGCGCTTGGCCCGGAGGTAGCGCAGGCCGATGGCGAGGGGGAGGTTTGGGAGCATGGGGGCCTAGGCTGCCATGGAAGGCAGGTGGATTCCGGAACGGGGGCTGAGGGAGGCGGCGAGACGGACCTGCCGCCGCAGGGCGCCCGACAGGGTATCGGGCCACCAGGTTCGCGACCAGCGGCGCCCGGCGTCGGTCCGGGCTTCAATGTGCAGCAAGGGTCCCTGCTCGCGCAGGACCGGGTCATGCAGTGCCTGCCGGTCACCCTGCGCCTCCGTCAGCACCAGCCGGCCAGCCGACCACTGCAGCGAGACAGCAGGCCGCAGCGCCTCGCGGCGGGCCAGGCCCAGGCCGCCCATCGCGGCCAGGCCGGCAAACATCGGTTTCATGTGCCCGGGCAGGCCGCTGAGCATGACCGACAGCGCCGACAGCAGCGCCAGTAGGCAAAGCGCGCCGACCAGCCAGCGCGAGGGTCGCCAGTCAATGCGGCAGGGCAAGGATGATTCCGACGATCGAGGCAAGACCGGTGTCCTCCGGGCGTTCGCGCCCCATGAACCAGCGCCAGAGCTTATCGTCCTCGCAGTCGAGCAGGCGTAGGAACAAGACCCGTTCGCCCTCGTCCGCCGCCGGCCAGCGGCCGTCGAGATAGCGCAGCATCAGCTGGTCGAGTTCGCGCATGCCGCGCCGGCAGCGCCAGCGCAGGCGGCGGATCTCCGCGTCTTCGCTCACAGCACCCCGGCCAGCAGCACGCCCCAGAGCAGTAAGAGCACCAGGCCACCCGTGAGGTAGGCCAGGAACCGGTGCCGGACCTTGTTGTAGCTGCAGTGGATGGCGCTGTGCACCACGCGCAGGGCCACGAAGGCCCAGGCCAGGCCCACGGTCAACGGCGAAGCCAGCTCCTGCTGCACGCCGATGAAGATTGCCAGGTAGAAGAGCACCGGCAGCTCGAACAGGTTGCGGAAGTTGTCGGCGGCGCGGCTGTCCTTGATGCGTGCGGCCATCTGCGCCGAGGTGGCCACGGCCTGCGGGTGGATGCGTTCGCGGGCCAGCTGGCCCAGGCGCTCCTCCAACTCGGAAGAGATCGAGCGCCGGTCGTTG
>CAXAYM010000358.1:0-2677 GCA_963973175.1 uncultured Arenimonas sp. | reverse complement strand
GTAGGAGCGCCTTCAGGCGCGAATCTCTTCTTGGCCAAAGGCCAAGTCAAAAGATTCGCGCCTGAAGGCGCTCCTACAACAGGGATATAATTGGGGTTTCCCCCAACACACCCGGAGCCACCATGTCCAAGGTCGTCATCGCCGGTGCCAAGCGCACCGCCCTCGGGGCCCTGCTGGGCCAGTTCACCGGCGTGCCCGCCACCCAGCTGGGCAGCACCGCCATCAAGGCCGCGGTGGAGCAGGCCGGCGTGGCCGGCGACAAGGTGGACGAGGTGATCATGGGCTGCGTGCTGCCCGCCGGCCTGGGCCAGGCCCCGGCCCGCCAGGCGGCGCTGGGCGCCGGCCTTCCGACCGCCGCCGGCTGCACCACCATCAACAAGGTCTGCGGCTCCGGCATGAAGGCCATCATGATGGGCCACGACCTGATCAAGGCCGGGTCGGCCAGCGTCGTCGTCGCCGGCGGCATGGAGTCGATGACCAATGCCCCGCACCTGCTGATGAACTCGCGCACCGGCACCAAGTACGGCAGCACCGAGATGCTCGACCACATGGCCTGGGACGGCCTCACCAACCCCTACGACAAGCAGGCCATGGGCGTGTTCGGCGAACAGTGCGCCGACAAGTACAGCTTCACCCGCGAGCAGCAGGACGCCTACGCCGCCGAATCGGTGCGCCGCGCCCTGGCCGCCCAGGCCGACGGCAGCTTCAAGGACGAAATCGCGCCGGTCACCGTCAGCGGCCGCAAGGGTGACGTGGTGATCGACACCGACGAGCAGCCCGGCCGCTGCAACATCGAAAAGATCCCCACCCTGCGTCCCGCCTTCAAGAAGGACGGCACCATCACCGCCGCTGCGTCGTCCTCGATCAACGACGGCGCCGCCGCCGTGGTGCTCGCTTCCGAGGAAGCCGCCAAGGCCCAGGGCCTGGCGACGATCGCCACGATTGTTGCGCACTCCACCCATTCCCAGGCGCCCGAGTGGTTCACCACCGCGCCGGTGTCGGCGATCCAGAAGGTGCTGGACAAGGCCGGCTGGAAGGTCGGGGACGTCGACCTGTTCGAAGTCAACGAAGCCTTTGCCGTGGTCGCCATGGCGCCCATGAAGGAACTGGGCATCGCCCACGACAAGCTCAACGTGCACGGCGGCGCCTGCGCCCTCGGACACCCGATCGGCGCCTCTGGCGCACGTTTGGTGGTTACCCTGGTCAATGCGCTCAAGCGTCGCGGCGGCAAGCGCGGCGTCGCCGCGCTGTGCATCGGCGGTGGCGAGGCGACCGCCCTGGCGATCGAACTGGCCTGAGTCCGGGCGGTCCGGGGCGTCGTTCATACGCCCCGTTTCGCCGGCATCAGGGATTCGTTCAATTTTAGTTAAAACAAGCGACCGCTTGACTCCCGTTCAGTTCCTGACATGATTTTGCACGCGTGCTCATTCCCGAACACGTCATTTTGTTAGTCCATACGTCCAGACGAGGAAATCGCCCATGTCCCTGAACAAGACCCTGCTCGCCATCGCCGTGGCTTTCGGTCTCGCCGCTTGCAGCCCGCAGACCGAGCAGGAAGCTGACGAAGCCGGCGCCGCCATCGAGAACGCCGCTGAAGAGACCGGTGACATCGCCGAGTCCGCCGCTGCCAACGCCGAAGCCGAGATGGAAGAAGCTGCCGCCGCCACCGAAGCCGCCATGGAAGAGGCCGGCCAGGAAATCGGCGAAGCCGCCGAGGCCGTCGGTGACGCCACCGAGAACGCCGTGAACGAGATGGGCGAAGAGATCGACGAGTCCATCACGACCGACGCCGAAGGCGAGGTCGACGAGGCCAACTAAGCCTCAGCGCCTGCACCATCCGAAACCGCCGGCCCCGTGCCGGCGGTTTTTTTTTGCCGGGGCGCTTAAACTTCGGGGATTGCCCAACGATTGCCGCGCATGAGCATCCTCAGCAGCCACATCGATCCCCGCGACCCCGCCTTCCAGGAAAACGACGCGCAGCTGCGCGCCGCCGTCCATGAGCTCGACGCCCGCCTGGCGAAAGTCGCCGAGGGCGGCGGCGAGAAGGCCCGCAAGAAGCACACCGAACGCGGCAAGCTGCTGCCGCGCGAACGCATCGCCGCCCTGCTCGACCCGGGCTCGCCCTTCCTCGAGCTTTCGGCCCTGGCCGCCGAAGGCATGTACGACGGCGCCGCGCCGGCCGCCGGCCTGATCACCGGCATCGGTCGCGTGCACGGCACCGAAGTGGTGGTCGTGGCCAACGACGCCACCGTCAAGGGCGGCACCTACTTCCCGATGACGGTCAAGAAACACCTGCGGGCCCAGGAAGTGGCGCTCGAGAACCACCTCCCCTGCCTGTACCTGGTGGATTCGGGCGGCGCCTTCCTGCCGCTGCAGGACGAAGTCTTCCCCGACAAGGAGCACTTCGGCCGCATCTTCTACAACCAGGCCCGCCTGAGCGCGAAGAACATCCCGCAGATCGCCGTGGTGATGGGCAGCTGCACCGCCGGTGGCGCCTATGTGCCGGCGATGTGCGACGAGTCGATCATCGTGAAGGAACAGGGCACGATCTTCCTCGGCGGCCCGCCGCTGGTGAAGGCCGCCACCGGCGAGGTGGTGGACGCCGAGTCGCTGGGCGGCGCCGACGTGCATACCTCCGTCAGCGGCGTGGCCGACCATTTCGCCGAGAACGACCGCC
>CAXAYM010000357.1:0-2690 GCA_963973175.1 uncultured Arenimonas sp. | reverse complement strand
CTCCTACAGGGGGATGGCGAGGGCCCTCCGGGGGAGGGCCCTTCGCTTTCTTGGGCTCAGTTGCCGGTGGCGGGCTGGCGCTCGACCACGTAGACGCAGGCGCAGGTGGAGCCGGCGCCGCAGACGCCGCTGCGGTAGTGCGCGCTCATGCCGATCGCGGCGCACTCCTCCATGCAGGCGTTCTGGCGGCCTTTTTCCGCGGTCATGCAGGCATCGAAGATCATCCACACGATCAGGGGGCCGATGCCGCCGCCTCCGCGCATCGCGCGACGACGGGGCGGGTCGGCGGGACGGCGGGCGCGGCGGTTCTCCAGGTCCACGCCCAGTTCGTAGTAGTGGTCGAGGATGACGCCGACGCGGGCTTCCTCGAGCGCGGTGAGCAGGCGCGGGCGCGGCGGGTATTCGCGCACCGCCTGGCCCGGAAGGTGCAGGCGGATGTGGCCGTCGGCGGCGATCTCGGCCTTGCTGCGGCGGCCGTCGCTGTCTTCCCAGACCAGGACCGTACTGCCGTCGTCGGGGAATTCGGTGGCTTCGGGAACCGCCGAGGTGACGGTGAGCAGGGCCGGGCCGGGCGGGCGTTCGGGGGACTCGTCGCCGGGGCCGGCATCGGCCCAGGCGCAGGCGGCCGCCGCCCACAGGGCGGCGATGGCAAAACAGCGGGTCAGGATCATCGGGGGTCTCCTCCGCGCCGGAATGGCGCACTGACAGCGTCGGCCTGCGCGGTCATGCGCGAATCGGCACATCTACGGCCCACCGGTAGGCAAGACGCGGGCCCGCCGCGAGGAAAGCCACCCGCCGCGGGCAGGAAGCCTGCGGTTCCTGCGCGAAGGGGCGGCGTGGCATGCTGGTCGCCCCCTCCGCACGGACCTCGCATGTATCTCGAGCACTACGGCCTGGACGAGCCGCCGTACTCGATCACGCCCGACCCGCGCTTCGTGTATCTGAGCGAGCGCCACCGGGACGCGCTCGCGCACCTGCTCTTCGGCATCGGCCAGGGCGGCGGCGGCGGCTTCGTGCAGCTCACCGGCGAGGTCGGCACCGGCAAGACCACGCTGTGCCGGCTGCTGCTGGAACAGCTGCCGGAGAACGTGCGCGTGGCGCTGGTTCTCAACCCTCGCCTGGATCCGGTGGAGCTGCTGGAGACGATCTGCGAGGAACTGCGCATCGACGTCGCCGGCCGCCGCGGCAGCCTCAAGGGCCTGGTGGACGCGCTCAACCATTTCCTGCTCGACGCCTATGCGCAGGGCCTGCGGGTGGTGCTGATCATCGACGAGGCGCAGAACCTCAGCCCCGAGGCGCTGGAACAGGTGCGCCTGCTGACCAACCTGGAAACGCCGACGCAGAAACTCCTGCAGATCCTGCTGCTGGGCCAGCCCGAGCTGCGCGAGATGCTGGCGCGCCCCGACCTGCGGCAGCTGGCGCAGCGCGTTACCGCCCGCTTCCATCTGACGCCGATGGACAGTGCCGAAACCGAGGCCTACCTGCGGCATCGTTTCGCGGTGGCCGGCGGCACGCGGTTCCCGTTCACCAAGCTGGCGGTCAAACGCATCCACCACCACGCCGGCGGCGTGCCGCGGCTGGCGAACATCATCGCCGAACGCGCGCTGCTGGCCGGCTATGCCCACGACGAAACCCAGGTGGGCGAACGTTGGGTGGACCGTGCCGCGCGCGAGGCGATGGCACCACGGCTTTCGAAGCTGCCCCGGCTGAACCTGGCCTGGGGCGTGGCCGCGGTGCTGGCAGTGCTGGTGATCGCGCTGGCGATGCGCGAGCGCACGCCGCTGCCGCCCGAGCCGCAAGCCGAAGAAACCACCGCCGCCCCATCGCCGCCGGTGGCGCTGGCCGTGGTTCCTTACCTGCCGGGCGCGCAGCTCGCCGACCGCATACGGCTTGCCGGCGCACCGGCACAGCCGGCCTGGGGCCAGCTGCTGGGCCTGTGGACCGTGCGCGCGAGCGAGACCACCGTCGATCGCGCCCAGGCCTGCCCGCCGGTGCTGGCGCCGGGCCTGTACTGCCAGCGCGGTCGTGCCGGCCTCGACAAGCTGGCGGCGCTGGGCCGGCCCTCGCTGCTGCGCCTGCGCGCCGACGGCAACGAGGCCTGGGCCCTGCTGCTGGGCGCCGATGCGCTGCGCGTGCGGCTGTGGCTGGGCGGCGGCCGCTTCGATACCGACCGGCTGGCGCTGGAACGGGCCTGGGAAGGTGACTACGCCACGATCTGGCGCGGCCCGGATTTCCTGTGGCCGGCGCCGGTGGCCGGCGACAGCGGCCCGGCGGTGGACTGGATCCACGACCGCCTGCGCGACCGGGCCGGCCTGCAGTCCGCCGAAGCCGGACCCGCGGTGCTCGATCCTGACAGCATCGCGGCGGTGCGCCGGCTGCAGGACGCCAACGGCCTGGTGCCCGACGGCGTGATCGGCCCGGAAACCCTGATGGCCCTGGCGGCCCGCGAAAACGAGGGCCCGCGCCTGCGCCGGGTGCTGGACTGATGTCGCTGATCCTGGAAGCGCTGAAGAAGTCGGAAGCCGAGCGGCAGCGGGGCAAGGCCCCGGGCCTGTTCGTGGACCAGGCGGTCCTGCCGCGTCGGCGGCGGTCCGGCGCACCCGCCTGGGCCTATGCGCTGGGCGTGCTGTTTGCGGTGGTGGTGGCGGTGTTTGGCTGGAGGGAGTGGTCGCGGGGAGAATTGGCTGTGG
>CAXAYM010000356.1:0-2694 GCA_963973175.1 uncultured Arenimonas sp. | reverse complement strand
CGCAGTTCCGCGAGGTCGACGCCGCCGCCAAGGCCTTCGACACCCAGTACTACACCGCCGCCATCCACCGCGGCGCCCTCGCCATGCCGCCGATGATGCAGCGCGCGCTGGGCGACTGATTCCGCCACCGGTCGCGCAGGAAAAGGCCCCGCTCAGGCGGGGCCTCTTGTTTGTTGCCGCCGCGCTGGCGTCAGAGCGCGTCGCCGTCCAGTTCGCCCGTGCGGATGCGCAGCACCTTGTCGAGGTCGTAGACGAAGATCTTGCCGTCGCCGACCTTGCCGGTGTTCGCCGCTGCCTGGATGGCTTCCACCACCCGGTCGGCCTGGTCGTCGGTGACCGCGACCTCGAGCTTGATCTTGGGCAGGAAGTCCACCACGTATTCGGCCCCCCGGTAGAGTTCGGTGTGGCCCTTCTGGCGGCCGAAGCCCTTGACCTCGGTGACCGTGACGCCCGAGACCCCGACTTCGCTCAGGGACTCGCGCACGTCGTCGAGCTTGAAGGGTTTGATGATGGCCATGACCATTTTCATCGTCGGATCTCCCGGGGGGTTCAAAGGTTGTAACCGCGTTCGTTGTGCAGGGCCAGGTCCAGGCCCTCGGCTTCCTGGTCCTCGTCCACCCGCAGCGGGATGACCAGGCCCACCAGCTTCAGAAGGACGTAGGTGACGACCGTAGTGTAGGCGATGGTGAAGCCCACGCCCTTGGCCTGCACCCAGACCTGGGCCGGGATGTCGGTGACGTCCCCGAAGCCGCCCAGGGCCGGGGCCGCGAACACGCCGGTCAGCAGCGCGCCGACGATGCCGCCCATCGCGTGCACGCCGAAGACGTCGAGCGAATCGTCGTAGCCCAGGCGGCGCTTGAGCGTGGTGGCGCAGAAGAAGCACACGATGCTGGCGCTGAAGCCGATGACCAGGGCGCCCACCGGGCCGGCCGTGCCGGCCGCCGGGGTGATCGCCACCAGCCCCGCCACCACGCCCGAGGCGATGCCCAGGGCGCTGGGTTTTCCGTGGGTCAGCCATTCGATGGCCATCCAGCCCAAGGCGGCGGCCGCGGTGGCCACCTGGGTAACCAGCATGGCCATGCCGGCGGTTTCATCGGCCGCCACCGCCGAGCCGGCATTGAAGCCGAACCAGCCCACCCAGAGCATCGCCGCGCCGACCAGGGTGTAGCCCAGGTTGTGCGGCGCCATCGCGGCGCCCGGATAGCCGTGGCGCTTGCCCAGCACCAGGGCCGCGACCAGGCCGGCCACGCCGGCATTGATGTGCACGACGGTGCCACCGGCGAAATCGAGCACGCCCCAGTCCCACATCAGGCCGCCGTCGCCGGCCCAGACCATGTGGGCGATGGGCGCGTAGACCAGCGCGAACCACAGCAGCATGAAGACCAGCATCGCCGAGAAGCGCATGCGCTCGGCGAAGGCGCCGACGATCAGGGCCGGGGTGATGATGGCGAAGGTCATCTGGAAGGTGATGAAGACGCTTTCCGGGAAGGCGCCGATCACGCTTTCCTTGGTGAGGTTCTTCAGGAAAGCGTTCTCGAAACCGCCGATGAAGGACGCCAGGTTCACCGTGCCGGCCTGCATGCCGGTGGTGTCGAAGGCCAGGCTGTAGCCGAACACCACCCAGGCCACCGAGATCAGCCCGGTGATGGCGAAACACTGCATCAGCACCGACAGGATGTTCTTCGAGCGCACCATGCCGGCGTAGAACAGCGCCAGCCCGGGGATGACCATGAACAGCACCAGGGCCGTGGCGGTGAGCATCCAGGCGGTGTCGCCCGAGTCGATGGCCGGCGGGGCCGCGGGGCTGGCGAGGGCGAGCAACGGCAACAGGGAAACCATGGGCAGGGCCTCCGGGGACGTGGGAAGGGGTGCAAGACGGGAACACCTGAACCTTGCCCGCCACGCGGCGATTGAATGCTCGGCCCGGGCGTGGAATTCTTGGGGGCCCCGTGGGGAATTCCCGACAGACCCCGGCGCCGGCAAGGCGCATCGTGGCCCCACCCCACCGGAGCGACCCCATGATCGACCTCAAGAACATCGACGACCTGGCCCGCAAGCTCAGCGACCTGGTGCCCCCGGGCCTGAAGGATGCGCGCGCCGACCTCGAGCAGAACTTCAAGTCCACGCTGCAGGCCGGCCTGAACCGGCTGGACCTGGTGACCCGCGAGGAGTTCGACGTGCAGCGGGCCGTGCTGCTTCGCACCCGCGAGAAGCTTGACGCGCTGGAGCGCAAGCTGGCCGAGCTCGAGGCGCGCGGCGGCGCGCCCGACGGCACCGCACACTAAGTCCCGTTTTCCCCGGCAGTGAACCTGGCGCTGGCGCACAGCCGCGCCCGGGTTGGCGTGCTTGCGCCCGCGGTGCGGGTCGAGACCCACCTGGGCGGCGGTCTGCCGAATTTCACCCTGGTGGGCATGCCGGCGACCGCGGTGCGCGAAAGCCGCGAACGCGTGCGCTCGGCGATCGGCAACGCCCAGTTTGAATTCCCGCAGCGTCGCATCACCGTCAACCTCGCACCGGCGGATTTGCCCAAGGAAGGCGGCCGCTATGACCTGGCCATCGCGCTTGGCCTGCTGGCCGCCAGTGGCCAGGTGCCGGTGCAGGCCCTGGGCGAGGTCGAAGTACTGGGCGAACTGGCGCTTACCGGCGAGCTGAAGCCGGTGGACGGTGTCCTTCCTGCCGCCCTCGCCGCAGCAC
>CAXAYM010000355.1:0-2719 GCA_963973175.1 uncultured Arenimonas sp. | reverse complement strand
GCCATCAGGCGCCCCCGCGGGTGCCATCAGGCGGCGCGGGACTTCTCTCCCTTCTGCGGCTTGTCCATGTGCAGCGACGCCGCCTGGAGCTCGAACGGGTCGAAATCGTCGACCATGATCGCGTCCAGCGTCATCACCCGCAGTTCCTCGAGCTGCGCCCGTTCTTCGGCCGTGATCCAGCCTTCGGCCACGCCCTCGGCCAGCTGCGAAGTGAAGTCCAGCGCCTCGATGTCGCTGGTCTTGAGCGCCTTGAGGAACTTGCGCTCCACCGGCTCGGCCAGGATCACCTTGGGCAGGTAGCTGTTGATGCGGCCGGCCGGATTGTTCGCGCAGGGCGTGAGGAAGGTGCCCTCGGCCAGGCGGTCACGCGCATCGCAGGGCGACATCAGCAGCGCCGCGGCGCGGCGGCCCAGACGGTCGCTCGGGGCCTGGGCGCGACGGCCCCAGGGGAAGACCAGCAGCCACAGCAACCAGCCCACCGGACGGATCGGGAAGTTGCGCAGCGCGCCCGACAGGGCCAGTTCGATCTTGTGCGCCGAGTCGTGGAAGGCCCAGGCCAGCAGCGGCTGTTCGGCCGCCGGACGGCCCTCGTCCTCGTAGCGCTTGAGCATCGCGCTGGCGATGTAAAGCTGGCTCAGCACGTCGCCCAGGCGGCCCGACAGCTTCTCCTTGAACTTGAGCTTGCCGCCGAGCAGCAGCATGGAGGTGTCGGCCACCAGGGCCAGGTTCGCCGAATAGCGGTTGAGCTTGCGGTAGTAGCGGCGCGTGTAGGCATCGCCCGGCGCCTTGCTGATGCGCGAGCCGACCAGGCCCAGCACCCAGCTGCGCACGGCGTTGGAGATCGCGAAGCCGATGTGGCCGAACAGGTTGGCGTCGAATTCGCGCACGGCCTGCTCGCGGTCGGGCAGCATCGCCGCCTGCATTTCCTTCAGGACCCAGGGATGGCAGCGGATGGCGCCCTGGCCGAAGATCATCAGCGAGCGGGTCATGATGTTGGCGCCCTCGACGGTGATCGAGATCGGCGCCGCCTGCCAGCCGCGGCCCAGGTAGTTCATCGGGCCCAGGATGACGCCCTTGCCGCCGTGGATGTCCATGGCGTCGGTGGCGCATTCGCGGGCCAGTTCGGTGGTGTGGTACTTGGCGATGGCCGAGGGCACGGCCGGCTTCTCGCCGCGGTCGACGGCGGCCGCGGTGGACTGCGACAGCGCCGAGCAGGCGTAGGCATGGCCGGCCAGGCGGGCCAGGGCTTCCTCGACGCCTTCGAATCGACCGATCGACAGGCCGAACTGCTTGCGCACGCGGGCATAGGCGCCGGTCACCACGGCGGCCAGCTTGGACGCACCCGAGGAGGTGGAGGGCAGGGTGATTGCGCGGCCGACGCTCAGGCACTCGACCAGCATGCGCCAGCCGGCGCCGATGTAGTCTTCGCCGCCGATCAGCTGGCTCAGCGGCAGGAACACTTCCTTGCCGCGCACCGGGCCGTTCTGGAAAGCGCAGTTGAGCGGGAAGTGGCGGCGGCCGACTTCAAGCCCGGGGGTGTCGCGCGGCACCAGGGCCAGCGTGATGCCGCGGTCGGATTCTTCGCCCAGCAGCTTGTCGGGATCGTGCAGGCGGAAGGCCAGGCCGATCACCGACGCCACCGGCGCCAGCGTGATGTAGCGCTTGTCGAAGGTCAGCTTGACGCCCAGCACCTTGGCGCCGTTCCACTCACCTTCGCAGACGATGCCGAAGTCGGGCAGCGAGGTCGCGTCGGAGCCCGCGAACGGGCCGGTGAGCGCGAAGCAGGGTACTTCACGGCCATCGGCGAGCCTCGGCAGGTAGTGGTCCTTCTGCTCCTTGGTGCCGTAGTGCAGGAGCAGTTCCGCCGGGCCCAGCGAGTTCGGCACGCCGACGGTGGAGCTGAGCGTGGCCGAGACCGAGGCCAGCTTCTGGATCACCTTGTGGTGGGCCAGCGCACTGAAGCCCAGGCCGCCGTATTCCTTGGGGATGATCATGCCGAAGAACTTGTTCTTCTTCAGGAACTCCCAGATTTCAGGCGTCAGGTCGGCATGGACGTGGGTGATCTCCCAGTCGTTGGTCATGCGGCAGACTTCTTCCACCGGGCCGTCCAGGAAGGCCTGCTCCTCGGCGGTGAGCACCGGCTTGGGCTGGGCCAGCAGCTCGTCCCACTTGGGCATGCCGGAGAACAGCTCGCCCTCGAAGCCGACGGTGCCGGCTTCCAGCGCGGTGCGCTCGGTGTCCGACAGCGGCGGCAGGATCTTCGTGTAGAACTTCAGCAGCGGCGTGGTGATCAGCTTCTGCCGCAGCGGCGTGATCAGCAGCGGCAGGGTGCCCAGCGCCAGCAGCACCGCCGCGACGATCGTCGCGGTCAGGTTGGCGCCGGCCAGGCCGACCGCCACCAGCAGCGTGGCCGAGATCGCGGTGAAGACCGCCAGGCTGAGCCGGTGGTAAGCCGCCACAAGGATCGCCAGCAACAGGGCGAGGAAGGGCGCGAGGATGCTCATCTGTTTTCTCCATGGGTGGCCGCGTGGGGGGCGGCCAGTGTGCTCAGGAACTCAAGCAGGGTATCGGTGAAGGCATCGTTGTCGTCACCAGCCACCATGTGGGTGGCATCGGGCAGGCGGACATGATGCGCGTGCGGCGCCAGTTCGAGGAAATGGTCCACCGTCTGGTCGCTGACCAGGTCGCTGCGGCCGCCGCTGACGAGCAGCACCGGCAC
>CAXAYM010000354.1:0-2721 GCA_963973175.1 uncultured Arenimonas sp. | reverse complement strand
CGTAGATATCCATGAACGACAGCGGGCCCGAGGTGTAGGCGCCGGCGCCGGACACGTAGGCGCCGCGCGGGCGCAGCGTCGAGAATTCGTAGCCGATGCCGCAGCCGGCTTTCAGGGTCAGGCCGGCCTCGTGGACCTTGCCCAGGATGTCGTCCATCGAGTCGGTGATGGTGCCCGATACGGTGCAGTTGATCGTGCTGGTGGCCGGCTTGTGCTCGAGCGCGCCGGCGTTTGAGGTGATGCGGCCGGCGGGGATCGCCCCGCGGCGCAGCGCCCAGAGGAAACGTTCGTACCAGTACTTGCGCTTCTCGGCCGTGGGCTCGGCGTCGGACAGGGCCCGGGCCACGCGCTGGTAGGTGTGGTCGATGGTGGCGTCCACCGGTTCGCCACGCTTGGTCTTGAGGCGGTACTTCTTGTCCCAGATGTCCTGGGACGCCGGCTGCATTTCGATGTCCTGCGCCGCTTTGCTCTTTACCGCCTCCAGGCGAACCGTGCTCATAAGTCCTTTCTTCCTCCCGGGGCGCCCCCTCGGGAAGGGCGCCTTTGTCTGCGTTCTTATCGGGTCCAGCCGGCCCCGGATCCGGGGGAAGCCCCGCCCGCCCGCGGGGCCGGGCCCCGTGGCTTGCGTGATGTCCGTTCCGGTTTCCGCATGCCGTCTCGCCTTCGCGTCGTGCTTGCTTGCTGACCCCGCGCCTCTAACCCAAGGCCTTGGGGCCGCCCCCCGCTGCCCACCACAAGATGTAGTGGCAACGGTAGGCAAAACTACCCCTGCCCGGAGGGACTGTCAACCGCTGGCGGCCTTTCCATGCCGGGTGGGAAATATCAATGCCATCAAGCATTTCCGTTCGCCACCTGCGGCTGTCCTGAAATTTTCCCGGAGCACGTTCCGACGCCGCTGGCCCGGTCCGGAACGCCTGTCCGGCTGTCTGCGCCGCCCCTTGTCCAGCCACGGTTTGGGCGCCATCTGGTATCAATCGCGGGTTCCCGCCCCGCCCCGGAGACTTGCCTGATGCGTTTGCCGACCGCCGCCGCCCTGCTGATCGCCGCCCTGGCCGGGGCCGGGCTCGCCCACTGGCTGGCCCAGCCCGCCGCGCCCGGGCCGGCAACCTCGGCCGTCCCGCCCAGCCGCGGGGACCAGGCCCTCGAACGCGCCGCCGAACTGGCCCTGCCGCGGGCGGCCCGTGCCGCCCTGCCGGTCGAAGTGGAGGGCGTCGCCCTGCCCTCGCTGGCGCCGATGCTCGAGCAGGTGACCCCGGCAGTGGTGAACATCTACAGCCGCCAGGTGGTTCGCGTGCGCAACCCGCTGGCCGAGCTCTTCGGCATGCCGGGCATGCCCCAGCAGCGCAGCCAGCAGTCCCTCGGCTCGGGCGTGATCGTCGACGCCGAACGCGGGCTGGTGCTGACCAACCACCACGTGATCGAAAATGCCGACGAGGTCTCGGTGACCCTGGCCGACGGTCGCACCTTCGAGGCCGAATTCATCGGCTCGGACCCGGACACCGACGTCGCCGTGATCCGCATCCCGGCCGCGGAGCTGGTGGCCATCCCGCTGGCCGATTCGAGCAGCCTACGGGTGGGCGACTTCGTGGTGGCGGTGGGCAACCCCTTCGGCCTCGGCCAGACCGTCACCAGCGGCATCGTCTCCGCCGTGGGCCGCAGCGGCCTGCAGGGGCTGGGCTACCAGAACTTCATCCAGACCGACGCCTCGATCAACCCGGGCAATTCCGGCGGCGCGCTGGTCAACCTGCGCGGTGAACTGGTCGGCATCAACACCGCCAGCTTCAACCCGCGCGGCAGCGCCGCCGGCAACATCGGCCTGGGTTTCGCCATCCCCGCCAACCTGGCCGACGAGGTCAAGCGCCAGCTGCTGGCCTATGGCGAAGTGCGCCGCGGCAGCCTCGGCCTGGACAGCGAGGACATCAATCCGCGCCTGGCCGAACAGCTGGGCCTGCCGGCCAACCAGCGCGGCGCCGTGGTGACCCGCGTCTACCGTGGCTCGCCGGCCGAAGCCGCCGGCGTGCGCCCGGGCGACCTGGTCGTGGCCGCCAACGGCACCCGCGTCGACAGCGCCCAGGCCCTGCGCAACCTCGAGGGCCTGCTGCCGGTGGACGAAGAGGTCCGCCTGGAGCTGATGCGCGAACAGCGCCGGCTGAGCGTGCAGGCCCTCCTCAAGGCCCGCACCACGGAAATCGACGGCGCCGAGATCGACCCGCGCCTGGCCGGCGCCACCCTGGCCGAATTGCCCGAGCGCTTCCGCCAGCGCGGCTGGTACGGCGTGGTTGCCAGCGAAGTGGCGGCCGGCAGTCGCGCCGCCCGCAGCGGGCTGCGCCCCGGCGACTACATCCTGGGCGTCAACCAGCGTCGCGTGGACGACCTGCAGGCCTTCCGCGACCGCATGCAGGATCCGCCGCGCACGCTGCAGCTGGACGTCCGCCGCGGCGGCCGCACCGGCTTCCTGCGCATGGAGTGAGTCCGCGCCGCCGGCGGCGGACGGTGTAAGGTGAACCCATCGCCCAAGGAGGAGTCCCCCATGAGTCCCTCGCAGCAAGCAAATACCCGCCACATCGACCAGGCAAAGGAAAACCTCGGCGAGGCGCGCGACGCGCTCAAGTCCGGCGTCGACGAAGCCCTGGAGGCCGGCGCCGCCGCCGCGTCGGAGGCCCGCGCCGAGCTCAACGAACAGCTCGAGGGCCTGATGGAACAGGGCCGGGGCATGCTCAA
>CAXAYM010000353.1:0-2722 GCA_963973175.1 uncultured Arenimonas sp. | reverse complement strand
GGCCCTGGCCGGGTATCTCGCCAAGGAAATTGCCGGCCGCAGAGCTGTCGCGACTGCCGGGACCGCCGTTGGCAATCTCGCTGCAGCGCTGCGCCAGCTCGCTGCCCGGCGCGGCGCCCAGGCACAGGGTGGTCCACAGATTGGCCAGCGCGTCGTCGGGCGCCTGTGCGCGCGCGGGAAGAGAAAGGGCCATCACGCCCAGGCCCATGGCCAGCAGCCAGGTCCGCATATGCATATCCCGCCTCCCTTGTCCCCTGTCGAAAGTCTACGCCGCCGGCCGCTGCCGGCAAGCGCCGCCGCTGCTAGTCTTGGGGTTTCGCCCCATCGAGGTAATAACGCATGCGAGTGACGATCCTGGCCGCCGCCCTGGCGCTTTCTTTTTCTGCCCACGCCCGCGAGGGCATGTGGGTTCCCCAGCAGCTGCCGGAAATCGCGGGCCCGCTGAAGGAAGCCGGCCTCGAGCTGCCGCCCGAGCAACTCGCCAACCTCACCGGTGACCCGATGGGCGCCGTGGTCGCGCTCGGCGGCTGCACGGCGTCCTTTGTTTCGCCCGAGGGCCTGGTGGTCACCAACCACCACTGCGCCTATGGCGCGATCCAGCTCAACTCCACCGCCGAAAACAACCTGATGGAGGTGGGCTTCAACGCCGCCAACCGCGCCGACGAACTTTCCGCCGGCCCCAATGCCCGCGTCTACGTGATGGACCGCATCACCGACGTCACCGACACGGTGAAGGCAGCCGCCGGCGACCTGGGAGGCATCGAGCGCAACAAGGCACTCGAGGACATCCAGAAGAAACTCATCGCCGAGTGCGAGCAGGGCGAGGGCTACCGCTGCACGCTCTACAGCTTCTTCAGCGGCCAGACCTACCGCCTGTTCCGCCAGGTCGAGATCCAGGACGTGCGCCTGGTCTATGCGCCGCCGCGCGCGATCGGCAACTACGGCGGCGAGATCGACAACTGGATGTGGCCCCGCCACACCGGTGACTTCGCGTTCTACCGTGCCTACGTCGGCAAGGACGGGAAGCCGGCCGCGTACTCCGAGGACAATGTCCCCTACCAGCCGAAGCAGCACCTGAAGCTGGCGCCGGAAGGCCTGGAAAAGGGCGACTTCGTGATGGTCGCCGGCTATCCGGGCAGCACCAGCCGCTACGCGCTTTACGACGAATTCCAGGCCGTGGCCGACTGGCAGTACCCGGTGGTCGGCCAGCACCTGCGCAACCTGGTGGGCATCATCGAGGCGGCCGGCAATGAAGACGCCGACATCGAGGTGAAGTACGCCAGCCAGATCCGCGGCTACCAGAACGCGATGAAGAACTGGTCCGGCCAGCTCGAAGGTTTCGAGCGCATCGATGCCGCCGGCACCAAGCGTGCCGAGGAGCAGGCCGTGCTGGCCTGGCTGCGCAAGCAGGGCGACGACGGCAAGGCCGGCCTGGAGGCGCATGCCCGCCTGGTCGAACTGGCCGCCGAGGCCCGCGCGACCCGCGAAAGCGACCTGATCGTCGGCCAGGTCGCCGGCGGCGGGCTGCTGGGCAACCTGCGCATGCTGCACCGCCTGGCCATCGAGTCGGCCAAGCCCGATGCCGAGCGCAGCCCGGGCTACCAGGAACGTGACCTGCCGCGCATCGAGGGCGCGATCCGCCAGCTCGAGCGCCGCTACCACCCGGAGATGGAAAAGCAGCTGATGGCCTACTGGCTGGCCGAGTACATCAAGCTGCCGGCCGACCAGCGCGTCGAGGCGATCGACGCCTGGCTGGGCGGCAACGACAAGGCGGCGATCGACCGTGCGCTCGACCGGACTTACGCCGGCACCACGCTGGCCGGCACCGACGCGCGCCTGGCGCTGCTCAAGGCCGACCAGGCCGCGATCGAGGGCATGGACGATCCGCTGCTGGACCTGGCGGTGGCGCTGTACCCGACGATGAAGGCGATGGAGGACCGCAACGACGCACGCGCGGGCGACCAGAACCGCTACCGCCCGGTGTACCTGGCGGCGGTGCAGGGTTACAAGCGCGACCAGGGCAAGGGGGTGTATCCGGACGCGAACCTGAGCCTGCGCATCACCTACGGCAACGTGATGGGCTACTCGCCGAAGGATGGGGTGTACTACACGCCGTTCACCTCGCTCGACGGGCTGGTGGCGAAGGCGACCGACGAGGATCCGTTCGACGCGCCGAAGGCGCAGCTGGATGTGATCGCGGCGATGAGCGAGGAAGAGAAGGCGGCGGTGCCGGTGAACTTCCTTTCGGACCTGGACATCACGGGCGGCAACTCGGGTTCGCCGGTGCTCAACGGCAAGGGCGAGCTGGTGGGCCTGGCCTTCGACGGCAACTGGGAGTCGGTGAGCTCGAACTGGGTGTTCGACCCGGCGATGACCCGCATGATCTCGGTGGACCACCGCTACATGGTCTGGGTGATGGACAAGGTCTACCCGGCCCCGCACCTCCTGAAGGAAATGGGCGCCCGCTGAGGCCCGGTTGTCCCGGCCGGGACGTGAGTCCCGCAAGGCAACACACTGGAAACGGCGCGTACTCCGCGCCGTTTTCCTTTTCCGGTGAGCTTCCCTGTAGGAGCGCCTTCAGGCGCGAATCTTTTCGCCTTGTGGGAGGGACTTCAGTCCCGAAGCCCTTGGCCTTCGGCCAAGCAAGGCGGCGGTCCGTGTTTCTTTCGCGGGTGGAGGCAGCGTGCGGTCGCCCTGGCCGACACGCCGCAAGTACGTCCAT
>CAXAYM010000352.1:0-2727 GCA_963973175.1 uncultured Arenimonas sp. | reverse complement strand
CGAACGCGTGGCCGCGGCCGGCCTCTCGGACCGGGTGACGGTGCTGCTCGAGGACTACCGCGACCTGCGTGGCGAGTTCGACAAGCTGGTGTCGATCGAAATGGTCGAGGCCATCGGACACCAGTACCTCGACACCTACCTGGCCAAATGCGCCTCGCTGCTCAAGCCCGAGGGCCTGGCGCTGATCCAGGCGATCACCATCGAGGACCACCGCTACGAACAGGCGCTGGGATCGGTGGACTTCATCAAGCGTTTCATCTTCCCGGGCAGCTTCATTCCCTGCGTCAGCGCGCTCACCGGCGCCGCCGCGCGCGCCAGCGACCTGCGGCTGGTGAACCTGGAGGACATCGGGCCCAGTTATGCCCTCACCCTGCGGCATTGGCGCGAGCGTTTCATGGACCGTCTCGACGACGTGCGCCAACAGGGTTACGACGAGCGTTTCATCCGGATGTGGGAGTTCTACCTGTGTTATTGCGAGGGCGGCTTCCTGGAGCGCTCGATCGGCGACGTGCACCTTCTGATGGCGCGCCCGGGCAACCGGCGCCCCCAGTACCTGCCGGCGCCGGAGGTGGCCTGACATGAAGGCGGCCTGGCTCACCGTGGGCAACGTGGTTGGCTTCCAGGCGGTCTGGCTGGCCAGCGTCGCCGGCGCCGGTGCCGGGCTGCCCTGGGCGGGTCCGCTGGCGGCGGCGGTCTTCGCCGCCGCGATGCTGGCCTGGGGCGGGCGCCAGCGCTACGACCTGCGCCTGCTCGCGGTGGCCCTGCCCCTGGGCCTCGCCCTCGACAGCGCCTTCGCGGCCTCGGGCTGGCTGGTCTACGCCGAGGCCTGGCCGTGGTCCGGCGTGGCGCCGGCCTGGATCGCGTCGCTGTGGGTCGGCTTTGCGCTCACCCTGAACCATTCGATGGGACGCCTGCGCCAGTGGCCGCTCGCCGCGGCGGCGCTGGGGCTGGTCGGCGGCCCGCTGGCCTACTGGACCGCCGCCGGGGCCTTTGAAGCCGTCAGCTTCGGGGCGCCGGTCGCCTACGTGCTGGTCGCGCTGGCGGCGGGTTGGGCGATCGTGCTGCCGCTGCTCTTCGCCATCGACGACCGGCTGGCCGCCCGCGGCGCCACCGGCGGCCCCGGCAAGCGGGCGCCGGCATGAGCCCCTGGCTGACCATCGGCCTGGTGTGGCTGGGCTCGGCGCTGGCCATGGTCGCGCTCTGGGCATTTTCGATGCGGGTGCGAAACGTCGGCTACGTGGACGTGGGCTGGGCCGGGCTGATGGCCTTGGCCGCCCTGTTCGTCGGCGTGGTCGGGGAGGGTTCGCCGATGAGCCGGGGCCTGGTGGCGATGTTCGGCAGCGTCTGGGGCGCGCGGCTTTGCCTGCACCTGCTGCACCGGGTGCTCAACGAAGAAGAGGACGGGCGCTACCGGGCGCTGCGCGCGGCCTGGGACGGCAGCCCGGCGAAGTTCTTCGGATTCTTCCAGGTCCAGGCGATCGTGGTGGCGCTCTTCGCCCTGCCTTTTGTCGCCGCGGCCGACAACGGCGCCTACCACCTGACCGGTTGGACGGTGCTGGCGATCCTGGTCTGGCTGGGCGCGATGGCGGGTGAATCGATCGCCGACCGCCAGCTGGCGAAGTTCCGCGCCGACGAGGCCAATGCCGGCAAGACCTGCCGGACCGGGCTTTGGGGCTGGTCGCGGCACCCGAACTATTTCTTCGAGTGGCTGCACTGGTTCGCCTACGTGCTGCTGGCGCTCGGCGGCGACCTGTTCTGGCTGAGCCTGGCCGGGCCGGTGGTGATGTTCGCCTTCCTTTATCGTGTCAGCGGCATCCCGTGGACCGAGGCCCAGGCCGAACGCAGCCGCGGCGAGGACTACCGCCGATACCAGCGCGAGGTCAGCGCCTTCTTCCCCTGGCCGCCGCGCAAGTCTTCCCCTTCCCCGGAGTGACCGGATGTCCCTGATCGACCTTTGCGAGCGCGGGCTGGTGCCCGACGCACTGACCCGCCTCGGCATCCGCCGGCTGTGCGCCCAGCGCCTGCGCGAAGAAGGCGCGGACGACCTGGCCCGCGCCGACGCACGCTTCCGGGACCTGCTCGAGGAACTGCGTCGCAGCCCGATCGCGATCGAAACCGACGCCGCGAACGAACAGCACTACGAAGTGCCGGCGCGTTTCTTCGAACTGTGTCTCGGCAAACGGCTCAAGTATTCCAGCGCCTACTATCCGACCGGCCAGGAAAGCCTGGACGACGCCGAGGATGCGATGCTGGCCCTGTACGGCGAACGCGCAGGGCTGGCCGACGGCCAGCAGATCCTGGAGCTGGGCTGCGGCTGGGGTTCGCTGACGCTGTGGATGGCCGCGCGCTACCCGAATGCGCACATCACCGGCGTGTCGAACTCACGCAGCCAGCGTGAACACATCCTGGCGCAGGCGGCGGCACGCGGCCTGGGCAATGTCGAGATCCTCACCCGCGACGTGGTGCGCCTGGAGCTGCCCGAAGCGCAGTACGACCGCGTGGTGTCGATCGAGATGTTCGAGCACATGCGCAACTACCGGCACCTGCTGGCCAACGTCGCCCGCTGGCTCCGCCCGGGCGGCAAGCTCTTCGTGCACATCTTCGCGCACCGGCACCTGATGTACCCCTTCCTGACCGAGGGCGAGGACAACTGGATGGGCCGGTATTTCTTCACCGGCGGACTGATGCCGTCGGCCGACACCCTGCTGCATTTCCAGCAGGACCTGT
>CAXAYM010000351.1:0-2736 GCA_963973175.1 uncultured Arenimonas sp. | reverse complement strand
GGAAGACAACCCGGGCGTGGTGCCCGCGGCGCTGGACAACGACCAGGTGACGCCCAAGCTGGGCCTGCGCTGGAGCCGCGACCGACTGGGGCTGTACGCGCAGTACACGCGCGGGTTCCGGGCGCCGCCTTTCAGTGACGTCAACATCGGCCTGAACCTGCCGACATTCAACTACATCGCGCTGCCCAACCCGGACCTCGAGCCCGAGCGCAGCGAAGGTCTCGAACTGGGCATGCGCTGGAACGGCGAGTTCCTCGTCGCCACGCTGGCGGTTTACGAGAACCGCTACCGCGACCTGATCGAATCGCGCGCCAACCTGGGTCGCAACACCAGCGGCCAGCTGGTCTTCCAGTCGGTCAACCGCGATCGCGCGCGGATCCGGGGTGTCGAACTGGAGGGGCGCTGGTGGCTGGAGTCCTTGTCCGACGTCGCCAGCGGCTGGTACCTGGACGCCGTGGCCTCCTGGGCCGAAGGCGACGATACCGCCCGCGGCCTGCCGCTCAACACGGTGCCGCCGCCGCGCGCCAGCCTTGGCGCCGGCTTCGAGTCGGCCGATGGCCGCTGGGGCACGGAGCTCCGCCTGACCGGCGTGAAGCGTGTGTCGCGGGCCGACCAGAGCGCCGGGCCGCTGTTCCTGCCGCCGGGTTATGCGAACTGGGACCTGCATGCCTGGGCTTCGCTGGGCGAGAACCTGCGCCTGAACCTGTCGGTGTTCAACCTCACCGACCGCACCGCCTGGGACTGGTCGGCGCTGCGTGGCCTGCCGGCCGACGCCGACGACATCGCCTTCTACTCCCGCCCGGGCCGGGGAGCGAGCCTGGGCCTGGTGCTCGACTTCTAGGCGCAATCGCCCCCGGTTGACCGAGGTCAGGGCGCGGCCTCCGCACGGGCGCTGCAATGCGCGCCATGACCCATCTCCCCCTGGCCGTGAGCCTGCTCAGGCGCGGCGTCGACGGCATCGATGACGCGATGCTGCTGCTCGTGGCCGGGCGGCGCCGGCTCGTGGCCAGGCTGGCCGCCAGCAAACGCCGCGCGGGCCTGCCCGCGCGCGATCCGGCGCGCGAAGAGCAGGTGCTGGCGCGTGCGCAGGGGCTGGCACGCCACCTGGGCCTGCCGCCCGGCCTGGCCCGCGGCCAGCTGGAGTTCCTGATCGCCGATGCCTGCCGGCTGCAGCAGGCCGAGTCCGGAGAGACCATGACCACGAGCCTTCCCCGATCCGCGCTGCGCTGGTTCCCGCCGCCGCGACGCTGGGCCCCGTTGCTGCGATTCGTGCCAGCGCCCTGGCAGCGGCACGCGCTCGAGCAGGCCGTCGGCCACCTGCTGGCCCAGCCGATCGGCGCGGGTGATCTCGATTTCATGCAGGGCAGGCGCCTGGGCATCGAAGTCAGCGACCTGGGCCTGGCCTGGGTGCTCGAGCTCGACGGCGGGCGCCTGCGTGCCGTCGAGGCCGAGGCCGAGGCCAGCGTGCGCGGAAGCGCCACCGACCTGCTGCTGCTGGCCAGTCGACTGGAGGACGCCGACTCGCTTTTCTTCCAGCGCCGGCTTGAAGTGACCGGCGACACCGAACTCGGCCTCACCGCACGCAACCTGCTCGACCGCCTGCCCTGGGAGTCGGTGCCGCTTGGCGTGCGCATCCTGCTCAATCGCGGCGCGCGTGCCGCCCGCGCTGCGCGCGAAGCCTGGCAGGGGGAGTCGGCATGAAACCCGCCTGGCGCGATGAACTGATGTCCGAATACGCCGGGCTCGCCGACAAGCTCGAACGCCTGCTGCCCTGCGTCGAGGTGCCGATGCACCTGCCCTGGATCGACGCCATCCAGGCGCTCAAGCGCGAGCGCGGCGCCGTGGTGATGGCGCACAGCTACCAGTCGCCGGAGATCTTCCACGGCGTGGCCGACGTCACCGGCGACTCGCTGGGTCTCGCGCAGGCGGCCGCGGAGTGTGATGCCGACATCGTCGTCCTGTGCGGCGTGCACTTCATGGCCGAGACCGCGAAGATCCTCGCGCCCCGGGTGAAGGTGCTGATCCCGGATCCACTGGCCGGCTGTTCGCTCGCCGATTCGATCACCGCTGCCGACGTGAGGGCGCTGCGTGCCCGGCATCCGGGTGCGCCGGTGGTCACCTACGTCAACACCAGCGCGGAGGTGAAAGCCGAATCCGACGCCTGCTGCACGTCGGCCAACGCCGTGCAGGTGGTCGAGGCAATGGGCGCGGACAAGGTGATCTTCCTGCCCGACCGCTACCTCGGTTCGTTCGTCGCGAGCCAGACCGACGTGCAGCTGGTGCTGTGGGATGGCCGCTGCGAGGTGCACGAGACCTTCACCGCGGCCGAAGCCCGCCATGCCCGCCAGCGTTTCGACGCGCGGCTGGTTGCGCATCCGGAGTGTCCGCCCGAGGTGCTCGCGGAGGCCGACTTCGTCGGTTCGACCACCGCGATGGGGGCCTGGCTCGAGCGCGAACAGCCCGAGCGCGTGGCGCTGATCACCGAGTGTTCGATGGCCGACAACCTGCGGCTGCGTTTCCCGGCGACGGAGTTCATCAAACCCTGCAACCTGTGCCCGCACATGAAACGCATCACCCTGCAGAACATCCACGCCTGCCTGCGCGACATGACACCCGAGGTCACCGTGCCGGCAGAGGTGGCTGCGCGGGCGCGCCGTGCGCTCGACCGCATGCTGGCGGTGGGGCGGGGCGAGCGGGTCTGAACGTGAACACATCGCCGCTGGTGGTCGTGGGTGC
>CAXAYM010000350.1:0-2783 GCA_963973175.1 uncultured Arenimonas sp. | reverse complement strand
GCAACCGCGGCGACGGGTCCGGAGAGGTGGCAGAGCGGTTGAATGTACCTGACTCGAAATCAGGCAGGCGTTTATAGCGCCTCGAGGGTTCGAATCCCTCCCTCTCCGCCAGATGAAACAGCAAGGGGCCCGCAAGGGCCCCTTGCTTTTCTGGCCGCCGCGCCGCCCGCGCTACACTGCCGGCCTTGCCACGGAGCCCGACATGTCCGAAATCAAAGTCCCCGTTTCCTTCGGCGAGCTGCTCGACAAGATCGCGATCCTGCAGATCAAGTCCGAGCGCATGTCCGACCCTGCGAAGCTGGCCAACGTGCGCGCGGAACTTTCGGCGCTTGAATCGACCTGGATGGCCCACCCCGCCGCCGGCAACGACATCACCCGGCTGCGCGCGGAACTCAAGGCGGTCAACGAGCGCCTGTGGGTGATCGAGGACGACATCCGGCTCAAGGAAAAGGCCCAGGCCTTCGACGAGGAGTTCGTCCGGCTCGCCCGCGCCGTCTACTTCGAGAACGACGAGCGCGCGCGCATCAAGAAGGACATCAACCTGGCGCTGGGTTCGGCCTACGTCGAGGAAAAGTCCTACCAGGACTACCGCGGGACACCCAAGTCCTGAGTCAGGCGCCGGTTTCGGCGCGGAAGGCTTCGAAGCGGGCGATCACCTCGTCCACCTGCACCAGGTCCATCACGCCCGGGAACTCCACGCGCTTGCCCCAGGGCAGGGCGCTGGCGGGTTTGCCCAGGAACGTCCGGGCCGCCTGGTCGTAGTGGTTCACCGTCCAGCGCCGGTCCGAATACGGCCCCGAGCGTTCGGCGTCGGTGCAGGCATGCAGGCCCAGCACCGCGCTGCCCATCGCGTTGGCCATGTGGGCCGGCCCCGAGTCCGGCGTCAGCACCAGCCGGGCGCGGCCGAGCAGGGCCAGTAGCTGCTTGAGCGTGTCCTTGCCCACCAGGTCCAGCGCCGGCGCCTGCATTGCCGCCAGGATGGCGTCCGCGGTTTCGCGCTCGAGCGCGCTGCGGCCTCCGCACAGGGCGATGCGCCAGCCTTTCGAGGCCGCGTGGTCGGCCACCGCGGCGTAACGTTCCGGCCGCCAGTTGCGCAGCACGTGGCTTGAGCAGGGCGAGACGAGCAGGGTGGGTGTCTCGCCCGGCAGGTGTTCCTCCGCCCAGCGATGGGCAGCCGCGGGTACCGGCAAGTGCCACTGCACCGGCCCCGGAGCCAGGCCCAGCGGCCGCAGGAACTGCAGGAAGGCGTCCTGCACGTGGTGGCCGCCGGCCGGGATGCGTTCGTTGATGAACAGGCCGTGGCCCTCCTTGCTCCGGCCCCGGTCGAAGCCAATGCGTCGCGAGGCGCGGATCGCCGTGGACGCCAGGCCCGCGCGCAGCGCCAGCTGCATGTTCAGCAGCACGTCGAAGCGCCGCCCCGCCAACCGCGCCCGCAGGTCGCGCCAGCCAGCCAGCCCGGCCTTCTTGTCGAACACGACGAATTCGACGCCGTCCAGGCCCTCGAGCAGCTTCGCCTCGCCCTTGCCGATTACCCAGGTCACCGGCACGCCGGGAAAGGCCTGCTGCAGCGCGCGAACCACCGCCAGCGCATGCACGGCGTCGCCCAGCGCCGAAAGGCGCAGCAGGCAGATCGAACGCGGCGCGGGCTTCACGGGCATTGGTTAGACTGCACGGATGGGAAACACCACCAGCATCGCCGCGACCAGGCAGCCGATCCGCGACGCTCGGGGAGAAGGAGCGATTGTGTTCGACGCCGCGCGATGGCCGCAAGCCACGGCGGCGGCGCTGGAGCCCGGTGGCTGGGAAGGCGCGGCGACGCCGGTTTCCGCCGGTGGCCGCGGCGCCGCCTGGTTCGTCGAGGGATCTTTCGGCCGCGGCGTGCTGCGGCACTATCGCCGGGGCGGCCTCGCCGCCCGCGTCAGTCGCGACAGCTACCTGTGGCTCGGCGAAGGCCGCGTGCGTTGTCTCGCCGAGTTCAGGCTGCTTGCCAGGCTGCGGGGGCTCGGGCTGCCGGTGCCGGCGCCCCTGCTGGCCGGGTACTGGCGCCATGGACTGAGCTACCGCGCGGCCATCGTGGTCGAACGCATCGAAGGCGCCTTGTCGCTGGCCGACTATCTCGACCAGCCCGGCGCTGCCGCCTGGGCCAGCGCCGGCGCCACGATCGCGCGGCTCCATGCGGCGGGCGTGGATCACGCCGACCTGAACGCGCACAACGTGCTGGTCGGTGCCGACGGCCAGGCCTGGCTGATCGACTTCGACCGTGGACGCGTGCGCCGCCCCTCCGCCGGCTGGCGGGAAGCCAACCTGGCCCGCCTGTCGCGATCGCTGGCCAAACTGGCGGGACCGGAAAACGAAAGCTGGCGCGAGGGTTTTGAACGCCTGCGCCAGTCCTACGAGGCCGCTTTCAATGGCGCCCCGGACGCGGGTGCCACGGAGGTGAACCGATGAGCTGGACGCTGCGGTTCCTGGGCGTGGGCAATTCCCAGTCGGCGGTGACGCTGGGCTCCTCGTCGGCCGTCGTGGAGCGGGATGCGCGGCCGGTTCTGATGATCGACTGCGGCCAGGAGGCCCTGACCGCCTACGAAGCCACGTTCGGCGCGCTGCCCGACGCACTGTTCATCACCCACGTGCACATGGACCACGTCGCGGGCCTGGAGCGACTGTTCTTCGCCACCTATTTTGATCCCGCGCGGCGTGGCAAGGTCCGCCTCTACGTGCCCGTCGGCGTGTTGCCGCACCTGCAGGCACGGCTCGCCGACTACCCGGGCGTGGTCGCGGAGGGG
>CAXAYM010000349.1:0-2790 GCA_963973175.1 uncultured Arenimonas sp. | reverse complement strand
CGACGTCTTCCGATCTACCGCACGGCGGGAGACGACGACGTTGTTGCGCTTACGGTCGAGCTTGATGATCTTGAACTCGAGTTCCTTGCCTTCCAGGTAACCCGGGTCGCGCACGGGGCGCACGTCCACCAGGGAACCCGGCAGGAACGCGCGAACGTCGCGGATGTCGACGGTGAAGCCGCCCTTGACCTTGCCGGAGATGCGGCCGGTGACGATCTCGCCGGCTTCCATGGAAGCTTCGAGTTCGTCCCACACCATGGCGCGCTTGGCCTTCTCGCGCGACAGCACGGTCTCGCCGAAGCCGTTCTCGAGGTACTCGAGGGCGACCTTGACGGTCTCGCCGACGGACACTTCGAGCTCGCCTTCTTCGTTACGGAACTGCTCGATCGGGATGATGCCCTCGGACTTGAGGCCGGCATTGATGACGACCACGTCGTTGCGGATCTCGACCACGGTGCCGGAGACGATGGCGCCCGGCTTGAGCTTGGAGAGGGCGCTCTGGCTCTGCTCGAACAGTTCAGCGAAAGATTCAGTCATTGTTGGATACTCGGTTGGACATACGGGCCGGCGGCTCCGCCGCGACCCACCTGTTGGCGCAAATGCGCGTGGATTTACCCCGCGCCTTCGGGCGCGGGAACGGGTTTTCTGCTTTCGGAAACCGCGCCCGGGGGAACGGGATGCGGAATGCGCCGGGGGATCAGGCCTGTCGCGGCTGGCGGAGTTTTTCCGGCAGCACCGACAGCACGCGCTCGATCACCTCGGTGATGGGCGTGCCGGTGGAGTCCACGACCACCGCGTCGTCCGCGGGTTTCAGGGGCGCCACCGCACGCCCGGCATCGCGCTCGTCACGAGCGGCGATTTCGTGCAGCAGACTGTCAAGATTAACCGAAACCCCTTTTTCCTTCAACTGCTTATGGCGCCTTTTGGCCCGCTCCTCGGCGCTGGCGGTCAGGAAGACCTTGTAGGCGGCATCCGGGAAGATCACGGTGCCCATGTCCCGGCCGTCCGCCACCAGGCCCGGCAGGCGCCGGAACCGGTGCTGCAGGTCCACCAGCGCGGCCCGGACCGGGGGATGGGCGGCGATCGCGGAAGCCGCCGCCCCGGCGGTTTCCATGCGCAGCTGGCGGGTGGCGTCCTTGCCGTTCACGATTACGTGCAATTCGCCCGATTCCGCGGTTTCAAAGCGGATTTCGGTGCGGGCGGCGCAGTGGGCCACGGCCTCGGCGTCGCTGAGGTCCACGTTCTCCCACGCGGCCGCCAGGCCGACCGCCCGGTAGATGGCCCCCGAATCGAGGTAGTGCCAGCCCAGCCGGTCGGCCACGGCCCGGCTGATGGTGCCCTTGCCGGAGCCGGAGGGCCCATCGATCGTCAGTACAGGGATGCGTGGCATGGGCGGGATTCTAGCCGACGCCCGCGCAGACCTGCAGGCCCAGGCCGGCACCCCGTGCCAGTGCCTCGAAGCCCGGGAAGGAGGTGGCGACGTTGGCACAGTCGCGGATGCGGACTTCCCCGTCCGCCCGCTGGGCGGCCACGGCCAGTGCCATCGCGATCCGATGGTCGCCATGGCTGTCGGCCTCCCCGCCCCGCAGGCGGCCACCCCGGATGACCGCGCCGTCCGGCGTTTCGGCGATGTCCGCGCCCAGGGCCTGAAGGGCCTTGGCCATGACGGCGATGCGGTCGGATTCCTTGACCCGCAGCTCCGCGGCGCCGGACACGCGGGTGATCCCCTCGGCCAACGCCGCCGCGACGAACAGCGCCGGAAACTCGTCGATCATGTCGGGCACCAGGGCCTCGGGCACGTCGATGCCGCGCAGACGGGCGTGTCGCACGCGCAGGTCGGCCACGGGCTCGCCGCCCTGCTCCCCCGACGATTCGGCCGTGATGTCGGCGCCCATCATCCGCAGGGCGTCGAGCAGGCCGGTGCGGCGCGGGTTCATGCCGACCCGGCGAAGGCAAAGGTCGGAGCCCGGAACCACCGAGGCCGCCACCAGGAAAAACGCCGCCGAGGAGAAGTCCGCCGGCACCACCACCTGGGTGGCGCGAAGCCGGTGCCCGCCCTCCAGGCGGGCCTCGCCGGGCGAGAACCGGACCGGCCAGCCGAAGGCCGCCAGCATGCGTTCGGTGTAGTCGCGGGTCGGATGGGGCTCGACCACGCGAGTGCTGCCCCTGGCGTACAAACCCGCCAGCAGGACCGCCGACTTTACCTGGGCGCTGGCAACGGGTGATTTGAAATCAATGGCTTGCAGAACTTTATTGCCGTGAATTCTAAGTGGCGGCAAGCCGCCTTCGCCGGCCTCGATCACCGCCCCCATCGCCTGCAGCGGCGTGATGACCCGGCCCATCGGCCGTCGCGACAGCGACTGGTCACCGACCAGTACGCTGTCGAAGGCCTGCCCCGCCAGCAGGCCCGCCAGCAAGCGCATGCCGGTGCCGGCGTTGCCGCAGTCCAGCGGCTCGCTGGCGGCCCCAAGGCCGTGCAAACCGACGCCGTGGACGATGCGCCGGCTTGCGCTGGGCGCTTCGATGCGAACCCCGAGCCGGGCGAATATCGCCGCAGTGGCCTGCGTGTCCTCCCCCTCGAGGAAGCCCTGCACCTCGCTGCTGCCCTCGGCCAGCGCACCCAGCATCACCGCCCGATGCGAGACCGACTTGTCGCCAGGGACAGACAGCTCGCCCCGCAGGGGGTCTCCGGGGCCTGCCTGCCAGTCCAGCCGGGGCGCGCTCATGCCCGTACCTCGTCCAGGGCCTGCAGGAAACGGCGGTTCTCCTCGCGCGTGCCGACCGTGATGC
>CAXAYM010000348.1:0-2795 GCA_963973175.1 uncultured Arenimonas sp. | reverse complement strand
CCGTCACCGGCGCGATGACCGGCTGCAGGCCGATGCCGTCGTAGAGCGCCAGCACCCGGCGCAGCACGTTGCGCGGCGCCAGCTCGTGCGGGCGGCCATCCTTGGTGAAACAGTCGTGGATCACCTGCGCGGTCGGGTCGGTGGCCCAGGGCACCATGCGGATGGTGTCCGGGTCGGGCCGCAGCACCATGTCCGAGTCCGAGGGGCTGACCAGGTCGTCGTATTCGTCCGGATAGTCGCCGGTGACGGTGGTGGCGAAGATGCCTTCGGGCAGGCGCGTGCCGTAGTCATGCGAGAACTTCGCCGCGGGGATGATCTTGCCGCGGGCATTGCCGGTGATGTCGGGCACCAGGCACTCGACCTCGGTGATGCGGCGCTCCTTGAGCCAGCGCTTGATCGCGCTTTCCTGCTGCGCCTGTTCGTCTTCGGGGTTCTTTGTTTTCCGGGCCATGGGCCTTATCGCCTTTGTTCTGCGCGCCGGCGGCAGGCTGCCGCGAACGCCTGGAATATTCCCAGGTAGAAGGGATTCTCGGTGACCCGCCACTCCGGATGCCACTGCACCGCCAGCAGGAAGGGATCCGGGGCATCGGGCCGGCCGCGGTCCAGGCGCACGGCCTCGATGAGGCCGTCCGGCGCGGTGGCCTCGACCACCAGGCCCGGTGCCAGGTCGCGGATGCCCTGCCCGTGCAGGGAGTTCACCGACACCTCGCGCCCGCCGGCGATGCGCTCGAGCCAGCCGCCGGGAACCAGCTCCACGGGGTGCGCCGGGGCGTACTGCAGGCCGAGGGGGTCCTCGGGATTTTCCCGGTGGTCGGCAAAGCCGATCAGTTCGTGCACCTTCTGGTGCAGCGTCCCGCCAAGGGCGACGTTGACCTCCTGCATGCCACGGCAAAGGGCCAGCACGGGCACGCCCCGCGCGATCGCCAGGGGCACGAGCGGGAGCGTGTTCTCGTCCCGGGCGGGGTCGTGCACGTTGCCGGCGAAGCTGGGTTCGCGGCCGTAGTGGCGCGGTTCGATGTTGCTGTGTGCGCCCGTGAGCAACAGGCCATCCAGCTCGTCGAGCAGTCCGCCCATGTCCAGCGGCGGCGACAGGGAGGGCAGCAGGACCGGCAGGCAGCCGGCGCCGTCGACCACCGCCCGGATGTACTTCTCGCCCACCGCTTGGAAGGGATGGGGCCCGATCTGCTTGCGATCGGAAGGCAGGCCGACCAGCGGGCTCGAACGCATAAGGGCCTCGGCGAAAGGAAACCCGACATTACGCCCGGCGTTCGATTTTATCAACGCATCGGCCAAAGTGGTGATTATTCTTTACACTCCGGGACGCGGTGATAAACTCCCGCGACCGCCGCGGACCCCTTGCCATGAACCAGCTCGCCCTGCCCTCCGAAGACGCCGACACCCTGGCCCAGCTGCAGGACTGCGAGCAGGTGGACCTGCTGCTGCCGGACATGAACGGCCTGCTGCGCGGCAAGCGGGTGACCCGCGAAGCGCTGGAGAAGGTCTATCGCGACGGCGTCTGCCTGCCGATGTCCCTGATCGCGACCGACATCACCGGCAATACCGTCGAGGAAACCGGCCTGGGCTACGACATCGGCGACGAGGACCGGCTGTGCCGCCCGGTGCCGGGCAGCCTGCGCCCGGTGCCCTGGCTCGAACGACCCTCGGCCCAGCTGCTCCTGCAGATGGAAGATGGCCAAGGCGGCCTGTTCGAGGCCAATCCCCGCCAGGTGCTGCGACGGGTACTGGAGGGATTCCGGGAGCTTGGCCTGACCCCGGTCGTGGCCGTGGAGCTGGAGTTCTACCTGCTCGATGCCGCGCTCGACGCCCAGGGCCGGCCCCAGGTCGCCCGCAACCCAGCCACCGGCGAGCGCAACCTCAGCACGCAGGTCTATTACATCCAGGACCTGGACGATTACCGCGGCTTCACCGACGAAGTCAGCGCCGCCTGCCAGGCCCAGGGCATCCCCGCGGACACCGCGGTGGCCGAATACGCGCCGGGGCAGTTCGAGATCAACCTCAAGCACCGGGCCGACGCCCTGCGCGCCTGCGACGACGCGCTGATGCTCAAGCGTGCGATCAAGGCCATCGCAGCCAAACGCGGGCTGATGGCCAGCTTCATGGCCAAGCCTTTTGCCGAACAGGCCGGCAGCGGCATGCACATCCACGTCAGCCTGCTTGATGACGGCGGCAAGAACATCTTCGCCTGCACGCCCGATTCGCCGTCGGACGCGCTCCGGCACGCCATCGCCGGCCTCCAGGACGCCAGCGCCGACTGCATGCTCGTGTTCGCGCCGCATGCCAACAGTTACCGGCGCTTCGTGCTCAACGCCTTCGTGCCGCTCAACGATGCCTGGGGGTTCAACAACCGCACCGTCGCCATGCGCGTGCCGCACAGCGACCCGGCCAACGTGCGCATCGAGCACCGCATCGCGGGCGCCGACGCCAACCCCTACCTGGTCACCGCGGCGGTGCTGGCCGGCATGCTGCAGGGCCTGCGTGACAAGGGCGACCCGGGCCCGCCGACCGTGGGCAATGCGTATGAGCAGGGCGAGCACCGCGAGCTTTTCTGGCGCGACACCCTGCGCGACTTCCTGGCCAGCGACTTCGTCGCCCGCCACTTCGGCGAACGCTTCCGGCACATCTACGGCCAGCAGAAGCTCAAGGAGCTGCGCAGCTTCCACCGCGAAGTGACGACGCTGGAAGTGGACTGGTACCTGCGCCAGGTCTGACATGAGCCTGCGCGAACCCTCCGCGCACGCCAGCTCCTGGTACGCGCTCGACGCGGCCCCGGCACC
>CAXAYM010000347.1:0-2797 GCA_963973175.1 uncultured Arenimonas sp. | reverse complement strand
GCCGTGGTGCCGGTGCTCGGCGGACTGGAAACGCACCGGATCATGCCGCTCTCGCTCACCTTCGACCACCGCGCCGCCACCGGCGGCGAGGCCGCGCGTTTCCTGCGCGCCCTGATCGACGACCTGCAAAAAGCGCGCTGAGGGCTAGTCCTCGGCGACCTCGACCCGGTTCCGCCCGCGCCGCTTGGCCTGGTAGAGGGCCTGGTCGGCGCGCTCGAACACCGCCTCGGTGGTATCGCGACCGGCCTGGCCACTGGCGATGCCCGCCGAAAGCGTTACCGGCACCGGCAAATCCGGGTGCCGGGCCACGGTTTCACGGATGCGTTCGACCACGGTGATCGCGCCGTCGGGCGGGGTTGCCGGCATGAGCACCAGGAACTCCTCGCCGCCATAGCGCACGGCCACGTCGCCGCCGCGAACGGCCTGCAGGATCTGTTCGCCGACCAGGCGCAGCACCTCGTCGCCGGTGGCGTGGCCATGGTTGTCGTTGATGCGCTTGAAGTGGTCGATGTCGAGCAGGGCCACGGTGAACTGGCCGCCGCCGGCCCAGAAGCCGCCCACCGTCGCCTGCTCCAGGCCGCCGCGGTTTAGCAGGCCGGTGAGCGAATCACGGCGCGCCTGTTCGGCCAGCGCGCTGTTGCGCGCCTCGAGGCTGCGCTGGTAGTCCTGCAGCTCGCGCGCGGCAAGCTCACGCTCGGCCAGCAGGCGCTGGCCTTCGAGCTCGCGGCGTCGGAGCTCGAGCAGCGACACCGCCATCCGGGCCAGGGCGCGGAGTCCCTCGACCTGTTCCAGGCTGATTTCGCGGGGCACGACGTCGACGACGCAGACGGTGCCCAGGGCGTATCCGTCGGGCGTCACCATCGGCGCGCCGGCATAGAAGCGCAGGTGGTCCGCGCCGGTCACCTGCGGGTAGTTCCTGAAAACCGGGTGCTGCGAGGCGTCGTTGACGATGGTGACCTCGTCGGGGCGGCGGATCGCGATGTCGCAGAAGGCGATGCCGCGCTCGGTTTCCTCGCCCTCGATGCCGCGCGCGGCCTTGAACCACTGCCGCGACTCATCGACGAAGGTCACCACCGCCTGCGGGGTGCCGCAGATCGTGGTGGCAAGCTGCACCACGTCCTCGAAGGCCTGGTCGGGCAGGCTGTCGAGGATGCGGTAGCGACGCAGCGCCTGCAGGCGGCGCCCGTCATCCGGCGGCGGGCTCCAGTCGGTGGGCGGGCCAAGGTTCGCGGTCATCGCAGGTCCTCGCTCACGGGTCGGGTGCAGTCTAGGCCAGGCCGGCCCAAAGGAATCAAACGGTCCGGCGGAAACGCTGCCCCCGAAGTGCCCAGGCCACGCCCACGACCAGCAGGAAAGCCTTGTAGGCCAGCAGGCTGGCCAGCACCTGTCGCCAGATCGGCCCGGCTTCGATGCCGGTGGCCGCCGTGGCGAAACCCCAGCGCCCGGCCAGGAAGGCCGCCAGGAAGGCCAGCACCAGCGCGGCAACGTCGAAACGCCGGCGCGCCGCCGTCTTCTCCAGCGTGCGCGGGTAGAACCAGTACAGCACGCCCAGGATCGCGAACCAGGGCAGGAACAGGATCAGGGCGAGATCGGCGACGTCGGCCATCAGGCGTCCTCCTCGATGAAGGCCTGCAGCGCAGACTTCGCAGCGTCCAAGGACACCCCGTCGGCCAGCATGCCGATCCGGACATCGCCCAGCCAGAGTCCGTCGTCCTGTTCGCGCAGAGCGTTCGCACCTTCGAGCTTCAGGCGCGCGACCCGGATGCCGGCGTCCCGCGGCGATTCGAAGCCGCCCCCGCCGAGCAGTTCGCGGCCGTCACCATCCACCAGCTTGAAGTGGAAGCGGCCGTCCTTTTCCCGGTACTGCTTGAACTGTGGCCGGGCCTGTTTCGCCGGGTCCGCCTTGCCTCCGCCCGCCTGCTCGCGGAGGTCGCGCAGGCCGACGGCGCGGCGCAGGTCGGCCATCAGCGGCCGGGCGATGCGCCTGGCCTTTTCGGCGCCTGCGCGCAGCACTTCTTCGATGTGGTCCGGCCGGGCCATCAGCGTTTCGTATTTGGCCCGCAACGGCGCCAGCTCCTCGTCCAGGCGTTCGAACAGCGCCTGCTTGGCGTCGCCCCAGCCGATGCCGTCCGCGAAGGCGCGGGCAAACGCCTTCGACTGCGCCGGCGTCGCGAAAGCCTGGTGCAGCTGGAACAGGGCCGAGCCTTCGGTGTCCTTGGCTTCGCCGGGCGCGCGCGAATCGGTGACGATCGAGAACACCAGCTTCTTCAGGGTTTCACGCGGGGCGAACAGCGGGATGGTGTTGTCGTAGCTCTTGCTCATCTTGCGGCCGTCGAGCCCGGGCAAGGTGGCCACGTTGTCGTCGACCGCGGCTTCCGGCAGCACGAAGTGTTCGCCGTAGAGGTGGTTGAAGCGGGCGGCGAAGTCGCGCGCCATCTCGATATGCTGCACCTGGTCGCGGCCGACCGGCACCGAGTGCGCCTTGAACATCAGGATGTCGGCGGCCATCAGCACCGGATACATGAACAGGCCGGCCGTAACGCCGGCATCGGGGTCTTCGCCGGCGGCGGTGTTCTTGTCCACCGCAGCCTTGTAGGCATGGGCGCGGTTGAGGATGCCCTTGCCGGCCACGCAGGTCAGCAGCCAGGTCAGTTCGGGGATCTCGGGGATGTCGGACTGGCGGTAGAACCAGACCTGGTCCGGGTCCAGGCCGCAGGCCAGCCAGCTGGCGGCGATCTCCAGGGTCGAGCGCTGAACGCGCGCCGGGTCCTGCACCTTGATCAGGGCGTGGTAGTCG